>NZ_JBHURF010000014.1:0-272626 GCF_042674125.1 Rhodococcus sp. NPDC056960
GGGAAGTCGGCGAACTGGGTCCATTGGTTGTAGGCCAGTTGGACCGGGACCCCGACATCGATCGTCTCGACGATGTTGGTGAGCTTGAGTTTCTTGCCCTTGCCACCACCGCCGCCGCCGGTGATCTTGTCCTTGAGGTCGGATGCCTTCTCCTTCACGGTGTCGGTCAGCCCGGACAGGGGCGACTTGCCGTCACCGTCGCCGTTTTCGTTCCCGTCCCCGTCCCCGTTGCCGTTGCCGTGGCCGTTGCCGGTGATCGCGGACAGCAGGGTGCCGCCGCCGCCCTCGGCGTAATCGTTGAGCCGACCCGTGGCGCCCTGCACCTTGTCGGAGACGGCGGAGACCGCCTTGTCGGTCACGGTGCCGAGCAGGCCCTGCGCCGCACTCTTCAGCGGGGACACCGACGCGGCCTTACCGGACGCCCCGGACACGTTCTTACGCAGCGTCTTCGCCGCACTGTCGAGATTCGCAGTCATCGCTGATCACTTCCGGGTCCGTCGTACGGGGGTGGAATCCGTGCTGGCCTTCGCACGCGTCCTGCGGACCCGGGCGAGCTCGTCGTCATCGTCGCCATTGTCATCGGTGGACGACCGGGACCGGCGGGGCCGGGACGTGCCACTACTCGAGGACCGGCGGCGCGGGGTGGGCCGCCGCCGGGCCCGGGGCTTGTCCTCCGTGTCCTCGTCCGACTCCTCGCCCTCATCCGGTTCCTCGACCTCCGCGTCCTCGTAGTAGTCTTCATCGTCTTCGGGTTCCTCGTCGCGGCGCCGTTTCGACTTCTTCCCGCCCGCGGTATCGGCGTGCCCGCCGAGCAGGCTTTCCCCGGACTCCAGTCGGGAATTGAGCGAGTCGATGCGCTGGCTGGCCGCGGTCACCGCGGCTGTCTTCGCCGCGTTCATCAGCTCGTGGCGGACCGTCTTGCCGAGCTTGGCGACCTCGGGGGATTCGGCGAGCAGCTTGCGGCCCTCGTTGAGAAGACCCAACGACCCGCCGGGGGATAATTGTCTGGTGGCCCCACCGGCGGCCAGCATCAACGCCAACTTCATCTTCTTCGTGCGGCCCAGCATGTATCCCGCACCCACGGCCAACGCCAGCTGAGATTTGGTGGTCATCGCCCAACCCCTTCGTCGAGTGAAAAGTGGTGCACCTCGGCGCCGGCGGCGGTCTGTGAGCGGATCCTGCCCGGTGGGGGCGCATTTCCGCCGACTACCCCAGCTCGGTGCTGCTCAATCGTCCACCGAACACATTCCCTACCCCTGCAGTCACCGAGCCAGAAGATGTCCACGACGTCGGCCGGGCTGACCTAACTCGGGTTGTCTGCTGTGGCCATCGCGGTGCGCCCTCGGCTACCCAGCCGTGCCCGGAGCTCCGTGCGCCAGCCGTGCCCGGCGCTCCGTGTGCCGCCCGGGCCCGGTCCGGATAGCGGCCCACCCGACACGAGGCAAGGTCAATCGATCAAAAAGCCGACGGAAGTGGATAATTCGGTTTCGAGCCTTCGCCTCGCCCCGCACCTCCGCCGGGTCCCGCGGGCCGGCGCCAACGTGACGGTCACCGGCTCGGCCGGAAACCGGCGTAGCCCGCCCGGATCGGGGTACCCGCACACTACGCTGCTCCGCGGCCCCGACACGGACCGTGGCAGCGAGTTCCGCTTAGGCCTTCGAACCCCTTAGCCGCGGCGGAGCGCCCCGCCGCGCACGGACCGAGGCCGAGTGTTCGCCCACCCCTCCTCGGCCGCGCGCGGTCCCCCCTCGGTGCCCCGTCAGGCGTGCCATCCCCTCGGGCTCACCGCAGTGGCTCATGCGGGCGGGTGTGCTTCCGGAGTGGCCGTTCGGACCGAGAACCAGATCATGCGCACACGCGTCATGATGAGGTGTGAGGATCTGGATGCTGGTCGATCTCGAGCCTGGATACGAGCGTCTGCAGGTAGGAGACCGACTCGACGCCACCACCCAGTGGTGCCGGCCGGACATGCTGCCGGCCGAGGTGGTGAGCTGGGATGTCCCCGTGCACGTCGAACGCGTCGCCACGAACGGTTCCGGTAAGGACGACTGGATAGCCCACAGCGAGGGGCACTTCTCCGCTCTGCTGGCGGACTGGAAAGAATCCGAGGGCCGCACCGCGATCTCCGGCTCTCTGATGTACGACAGATACCTGCACCTGTTTCACCCCGTGGTGCCGACGACGCGTGGCCGCATTCTTCGACGCGCCGTGATCACCCGGGAAGCGCACCGTACCCCGGCCCCGCATGGGGGCTATTCGGTGAACCCGTCCGGCCCGCCTGCGTTGACCGAGCGCGGCGCCGTTCCGCCGGGCAGGACCGTGACGTGGGACTGCGTCGAACTCGTCACGGAGGCCGAATAGTCCACGAGGACAGTGCTGCGGACACTGCGGTGAGGTGCGGCCCGGACGCAGCCGCCCGTCCCGTTGGCAACCGTCCGGTTACATGCGCTAAAAATTTGGGCATGGATTCAGAGCAGGTGTTCGGTGGCGGTGAGGTGCAGCGGGTGGGCAGCTTCCGGTTCTTCCTGGACGGGCAGCGGTGGGAGTGGTCCGACCCCGTCGCCCAGATGCACGGATACCGGCGGGGCGAGGTCACCCCCACCACCGAGTTGTTGCTCTCCCACAAGCATCCCGAGGATCATCCGCACGTGGCCCGGGTCCTGGACCGCACCATCAACGCCGCCGAACCGTTCAGCAGCAAACACCGCATCATCGACACCACCGGGAAGGTCCGGCAGGTCGTGGTGGTCGGAGACCGCATGGTCGACGACACCGGGCAGGTGATCGGCACCACCGGGTTCTACATCGACATCACCGACTCGTACCGCAGCGACGTCAAGGACTCGGTCGACGGCCAGGTGGCGGCACTGACCGAATCCCGGGCGGTGATCGAACAGGCCAAGGGTGCGCTGATGCTGGTCTACGGCATCCCCGCCGCCCGCGCCTTCGACGTCCTCACCTGGCGTTCCCAGGAAACCAACACCCGCCTGCGCACCCTCGCCGACCAGATCGTCGCCCGGTTCACCGACTCCAAACCCGACGCCGCCGGTCTGCGCAGCTGGTTCGATCACCTGCTGCTCACCGCCCACGACAGCGTCCGACGACCGGAGTAGCCGGCAGTTCCGCTGACAAGGGTCATACCTGAACTCGGACCGACCACAGGACTCTCCAGCGAGGCAGTGCGCGGATCGAGCGGAGGTGGTCGCCAATCGTGCGTTCCGCCGCCGGCGGCGGACTGACCGACTTACGGTAAGCAATGTCGGCGACCGCCGCACATTCATCCCGAGGAGGGGCGATGACCGCGAAGTTCGAGTTGTTCAAGGACACCGCCGGCCAGTTCCGGTTCCACCTGAAAGCCGCGAACGGCGAAATCATCGCCGCCAGTCAGGGTTACACCTCGAAGGCGGCGGCCCAGAACGGAATCGCCTCCATCAAGACCAATGCGGCAACCGCCCCCACCGAGGACCTGACCTGACCCAGTGCCAAACCCCCTGGTATCTCGGCAAACTCGCGTCAACCGATGTCGCCGTACCCCGCCTCTCGGGCTGTGACCGTGCACGCCGTCCGGGGATGATATCGGGTCCGTATGGTGCACCTAACGGCAAGAGATCCCGCTTCCGTGCGCGAGCCCGGACGAACAACACGAACACCGGTGTCGGGGCAGGATGATACTGCCCGTGCAGCCAGCCGAATCCGAAAGGCACACGAGATGACGACCACCTGGACACTCTGGACCGGCGCCCTGCTGGTCGTGATCGGATCGGTTGCCCTACTCCAACGCCGAGTTCTGATCGCCCGCGTGCTCTGGCTCCTCGCCACCCTCGCCTTCGTGGCCGCCGGAATCGGAGCGCTCGCCGCCGCGGTCATCTCGCTGCCGCTGCTGCTCGCCCTCGGGGTAGCGATCGCGGTGACCCTCGTCCTGGTCAAGGCGACCATCCCGACCCGGCAGAACACGACGAGGTGACATCGGTGAGCGAGTGGATTCTCTGGGGTCTGAACGTTGCCCTGCTGGTGTTCCCGATCGCACTGGCGGTACGGATCCTCCGGGGCCGGCGGATGCGGCGCCGGGAGTTCGAACGGGGGCTTAACCACCTCGCCGCGGGCGGACCGTATGTCACCTTCGACCGGAACCACGGACCCCTACAGGTACAGACCCAGGACGGGGCGATCCTCGGGAGCTGGCCTCTCCCCTGCGGCGGGGCCCGCGCGCTGCACGCCACCCAGGTCCTCGCCGACTACGGGTGGCACACCAGCGGGCAATTCATGATGATCGACACCGACACATTCCTCGCCGCGGTCACGCACCGCCCCCTGATCGACCACGAAGCCCGGCAGGTCGAGGAGTCGTAACCTCCGCAGCAGAACCGCCCCGGGGGAGCGCATCCGCGGGGCGCCGTACTGAGTGGACGGAAGTCGCAGACCGCCCGGGTCAGGCGGTCGCGACAATCCGGATCTCGGGGCCGTCGTCGACTATGGGCAGGCCGTAGTGCGGGCACACCACCAACTGCGGAGGCACCCGGATCGTCCGCCGGTCGGGGCCGAGGTAGAGCCGGTAGGCGAGCTGCCCGTCCTGGTGGCGACCGGTGTCCGGGTCGACGGCGCCGAGAAAGTAGCCCTGCGCGGCCTCGACGTCGGAGAAGATCGCCCGCGCCCACTCGTGCGGCTCGGCGATCGGAAGATACCGGCGCCCACCAGTGTGGGTGTCCACGACGTGCACCACCACCGTGACCACAAACCCGGCAGCAGCCGGACTCCACGGCCCGGCCGCGACCTCGAACGCCGTGAGAAACGTGTGAATTCGCAGGTCGATGTTCGTGCCGGTCCGCGCTGGCGCGACGACGAGGTGCGGCTGCGGCGAGGCACCGAGAGTGGTCAGTGACGGCAACGTCGGCGCCTGAGTGTGGTCGGTGCGGACTCTGCCCGATGGAGCGGACACCCGGCCAGGGTACTGGCGGTGCGACCGGAACCACACGCCTGGTCCCACCGCCTGGAGTGCGCCGGCCGGGGCAGTATGGACGCGGCAGCTGCATAGCCCGAGTGTGCCCGTGACCTGGGATCGACACCGGAAGGGTGCAGAACGATCCGATCGGAGCGGGCGGCGATCGCGGTCTTCACCCGGCACTCGGCACCGGGTGTCGCGATGCGTTAGCGTGTCGGCACAGATGGGGGGGAGCTCATGTTCGCTTGGTTTCGTCGGCCTCGCCGACCCGCACCATCGCACTCTTCTGCAGAGCACGAGGAGCGGTTGATCGACGAAGCGCTGGTGGCGGCGCTGACCGGTGACCAGCGCGAGCAGTACATCGAGGCCCTGCTCGAGCGGGCCGAGGTCATGAGGGAATTCACCGTCGACGGCGTTCGACCCTGCTCACGCAGCATCACCCCGCTCGGTGAGCTGGTTCGCTCCCCTGAGGAGATTCGAGAAGAGACCGCATCGCTACGCAGGCAACTGAATTCGCGATAGGCGCCGGTACGGCGCGAGGTACGCAAGGACACTCACGACAACGGGATGGTGGGATCGTCCGTCGCCGGTGGGAGACAACATCGCGGCGGACACCGGCCCGGGCTTGTGGTGCTGATTCAAGAGAAGCAGGCCGCCACACCTGCCAATCTGCGGAACCCCGCAGATCAGGACCGTGACGAATCATCGGTCTGGGCAGTGAGTGGCGACCTGTTGCTCGTCGCGACCGTCACAGTAGATCGGGACACCGACAGAAACGATCAGGACTGCGCCGGAACGAGGAACTTCACCGCCACGCCGAAGGCATATTTCCCCGGGGAATCGATCGTCGACTCGATGAGCGCATGCCCGTCCTCATCGACACTGAGGATCACAAATTTCGAGAACCCTCGAGGGTGAAGCATCACGATGTCCCTGGGGCCACGAGCCATCCTCCATGCACTGATCCGCCGAAGACGCAGGTCAACGGCGGTGAAGAGTATATGCCCCGGTCGGCTTCCCTCCGGACCGGGGCACTTCGAGGCTACCACGCGTATCGAACAGGTGTGCGAAGATTGCGGAGTGCGGTACTCGGAATCGGCACCCGATCTCTGCCCCAACATTATGTATCCCCGCACGGCCGGTGTCAGTGCTTGTCAGCGCAAGGCCTGTCGAGACTTGTTCTGACAGTTATGCACCCGGCTGTCAGTGGTTGCCGTAGCGTCCGAGCGCAGGCCCGACCAGCCGATGTACAGCGTGGCGTCCTCAGGCCTCGAGCGAGCCCGCATACTTGAGCGCATGTCGACCTTGTTCGGCGACAGCGAATTCGTCGTCACCGTCGTGATGGTCGTGCTGATCGTGGCGCTCGCGGCCACCGCGGTGTGGTTGATTTTCCGCTGACTTCTTCCCGCGGAGGCGCGGCGACGAGCTCAGTTCTGGGGTGCTCGTTCGAGGAGGGCGGGATGCCCGCCCGCGCCGGTGGGCACGGGAAAATAGCTGTGGTGGGTGCCGGGGTCGACCGCGACGACGTGCGCGTCGTCGGCAAGGTGCCCGGATCCGGCGAGGGTGAGGCGCCCGCCGCGCTGGTCGAAGATGGTGGCGGTGCCGGATTCGGCGGCGACGTACAACCGGGAGGCGCCGGGATCGTAGGCGAGGACATCAGGCTGGTCGCCGACCGCGGCGGTGCCGGTGGGCTGCCAGGTGGTCAGGTCGACGGTGATCAGGGTGGCGTTGCCGTCGCAGCCGACGAACGCGACCCGGGCGGCGGGGTCGAGGGCGAGGCCGTGGTCGTGCTCGCAGCCGGGCAGCGGCAGTCGCCGGGTGACGGTCAGGGTGTGCGGGTCGATGGCGGCGAGATCGCCTTTGCCCTGCACGGCCACCAGCATCTGGTCGGCGACCGGGTCGTAGGCGACGTTGCCGACCTCGCCGCCGAGGTCGACGGTGCCGCGCACCGCGGCGGTGCCGGCATCGAGGACGGTTTCCGTGCCGCCGGATTCGTTGGTGGTCCACACCGCGCCGCGAATCGGGTCGTAGGCGATCCCGTCCGGATACCGCCCGGTCGGGCCCGTCGCGAGGACGGCGCCGATGTCCTCGTCGAGGACGACCAGCCGGTTGTCCCCGGTCGCGGTCGCGTAGACCCGGCGCAGCTCCGGGACGACGAGCACCCCGTGCACCTGGGCGATGTCCGGGATGGTCCGCAGCACCTGCCGGGTGTGCAGATCGACCTCGAGGACCTCACTGGCGCCGAGGTGCGCGAGGAACAACAGACCCCGCCCGGTGTCGATACTGGCGTAGTCGAAACGGGACCCGTTGCCCGGCAACGCGATTTCCCCCACCGGATCCAGCGGCAACGGCGGCCCGCTCTCGACCGGCGTTGCCCGGGAGCACCCGGCGACCAGCGCGGCGGTCAGAATGCCCGCGAGCAGCGCCCGCGCTGCCGCGCCTCCACTCGCCGGAGTCCTCGTGGACCTGCTGCGCACCATCTCACTGCGAGCACGGTGGTCGGCTTCCGGGTGTCGCGTCGGTGGTCGAGACCACGACTTGAGCAGCCGAGTCCGAGGCATCGATGCACCTTCTTCTGATCTCGGCAGAGGTGTTCCGGCGATCCGCATCCACCGTAACCACGGTTTCAAACCTGTGTCCAGGCGGTGCGCCCCGACGGGACGGGCACCCGGGTGGACAGCATATTGCAACCGTGGTTACATCCTGTGTGTGGACCGAGCACCGATACCCGAGCAGCGGCGGGACGAGTGGGTGATGCTGGCGTATCGCATCCCCCGCGAACCGTCGACCCCGCGGATCGCGGTGTGGCGCACCCTCCGCAAATACGGGGCGTTTCAGCTCGCCGACGGGGTGGTGGTGCTGCCTGCCTCCCCACGGACCCGGGAGCAGTTCGAGTGGCTGGCCGAGGAGATCGTCGAGGCACACGGGCAGGCGGAGGTGTGGACCGCGTCCCCGACCACCACGGCTCAGCAGGAGCGGATGCAGGCGAAAATGTGCGCGGACCGCGCCGCCGAGTATCAGGACCTCACCGGCGCCGCCGGCGCCGCGCTCGCCCTGACCGACGCTCCGGTCCGCGGCAAGAAACTCGCCCAGCTGCGGCGCCGGCTGCGGGAGATCGACAAACGCACCTTCTACCCCGTACTGCAGCGCGACGCGGCCGAGGCGGCACTGAAAGAGTTGGCGGACCACCCCGCAGTGGTGGAGGTGCCGCGGTGAGGTGGGCGACCCGCGCCGGCATCCACATCGACCGCGCCGCCTGCGCCTGGCTGATCCGCCGCAACATCGACCCGGACGCCGAATTCCTCTGGGTCACCGACCCCGCGGACGTGCCGGGCGACGCGACCGCGTTCGACATGCGCGGCGCCGAGCTGTCCCACCATCACGGGGACTGCAGCTTCGAGACGATCCTGCGCCGCTACGACCTCACCGACCCGGTGCTGTGGGTGCTCGCCGAGATCGTCCACGAAGCCGACATCGACGACGGCCGCTACGACGCCCCCGAAGCCCCGGGCCTGGACACCGTGCTGCGCGGGTTGTCCCTGACCGGCACCGACGATCAGACCCTGGCGGTGGCGACCCGGATCTTCGACGGCCTCTACGAATTCCACCGCCAGCGCGTGCTGTCCGGCCGCGAACCCTCCTGACCTACCCCGGCGAGCATTTTGCCTGCCGTGGCACGCTTTTCATTCGTTCGAGAGGCCGACGTGAGCAGACACGACCCCACCACCGACACCACCGCCACCGCCACTGCGTCCCGGCGGCGGGACCTGATCCCACTGCGGGAGGCGACCCGGGCGTGGTTTCTGATCTCGCTGCAGACCTTCGGCGGCCCGGCCGGGCAGATCGCGGTCATGCAACGCACCCTCGTCGACGAGAAACGGTGGATCGGGCAGCAACGGTTTCTGCACGCGCTGAACTACTGCATGCTGCTGCCCGGCCCCGAGGCCCAGCAATTGGCGATCTACACCGGCTGGTTGCTCAACGGCACCCTCGGCGGCCTGATTGCCGGGGTGCTGTTCGTGCTGCCCGGCATGCTCGCGATGCTCGGGTTGGCCGCGATCTACGTCGCCTTCGGCACCACCACGATCGTGCTCGCCGTCTTCGCCGGCATCGCCCCTGCGGTGCTCGCCGTGGTGATCCAGGCCGTCACCCGCGTCGCGAAGCGGGCCCTGACCCGTCCGGCGCACTGGGCGATCGCCGTCGCCGCGTTCGGCGCCCTGGCCCTGTTCGGGATCCCGTTCCCGATCGTCATCGCCGCCGCCGGACTGGCCGGCTGGGCCGTCGGCCGCCGCGGCGGACACGCGAACCCCGATCGCCCCGCCACCACCGACGAGAAGACTCCTCCGCTCATCGCCGACGACGCCCTGCACGCCGACGCCCCCAGCATCCGGCGCGCGATCCTGGTCCTCGGTGCCGGGCTGCTCGCCTGGGCGGTCCCGATGGTGGCCGTGGTGGTGTTCACCGGCCGCGGCAGCGTCGTCACCGAGCAGGGGATGTTCTTCTCCGGCACCGCGCTGGTCACCTTCGGCGGCGCCTACGCCGTCCTCGCCTACGTGGCACAGAAGGCGGTGGAAACCTACGGCTGGCTCACCCCCGGCGAGATGGTCCGCGGACTCGGCCTGGCCGAGACCACCCCGGGCCCGCTGATCATGGTGGTGCAGTTCGTCGCCTTCCTCGGCGCCTACCGCCACCCCGGCGACCTCGACCCCTGGGCCGCGGCCACCCTGGGGGCGCTGCTGACCACCTGGGTGACGTTCGTGCCGTGCTTCGTGTTCATCTTCCTCGGCGCCCCCTACGTCGAACGACTCCGCCACAACCACCACCTGACCGCGGCGCTGTCCGGGATCACCGCCTCCGTCGTCGGGGTGATCGCGAACCTGGCCCTGTACTTCGCCGTCCACACCCTCTTCGCCGACGCCACCCTCCTCCATTGGGGGCCGTTCCACCTGCTCATCCCGGAACCGGGCAGCTTCCGGCCGCTCGCCCTCGTTATCGGGATCCTCGCCGGACTGATGATCTACCGGCTGGGCTGGTCGGTGCTGCGCACCCTCGGGGTGTGCGCCCTGCTCGGGCTCGCCGCCGGACTGGCCGGCCTCCCCGTCACCTGAACCCGTTCGACCGAAAGGATTGCGATGGTTACCTTCTCACCGGCCACTGTGCTGCTCGCCGACAGCCACCTCACCGCACCGGAGGAGGGCGAGTTCCCGCTGTTCGTGGTGCTCGCGCTCCTCGCCGTCATCGCGGTCATGGCCCTCGCCGCCGCGCGTCGTTCCACCGACGGGGGCACCCCCGGCCGCTACCGGTCGAACCGACACCAGACCGCACAGCGACCTCACCGGGAACCACTTGGCCACCCACTCGACCGAATCGACACCTGACCATCCAAGCCCGTGAACTGCCCCACCGTCCCTGACACGAGACGGTGGGGAGAACGTGCACCGTGACCGTCGTCGATTCATCACAACTGCAGACCTCCAACGGCGTCCACAAGCGCTGACACCAAGCAGGCCTCTGATCGGCACTGACGAGCGTGAAGGGTAGATAACCAGCGATCATCCGCTGGGGCCCGATCAGTGCTTGGTGGGATGGGAAGTCTGCGGGTGCCCGGCCGCGGCAGTCGAGAATGGGGGCCATCGCACGTACTTCTGCCGTTCCTGTGGGCACACGGTGCGGATCCCGCCCTGTTCCGGTGCGCAGCCCCAGGCGGATCGCTGGTTCACCCCTCCCAAACCCGCCTGATCGGTCAACCGTGGCCCGGCGATCGCCTGTCGGAGGCGATCCGTAGACTCTGTGGCTGTTCTGGGCGCATCCCCCCAATTTTGTTCCCAGAACACCCCCCAGTGCCCCCGGCGTCCCCCCATGCCGGGGGCACGACCATGTGCGCAGCAGGCGAGAAGATCGCGGGAAACGGCTGCGTCGCGGCCACAGTGACTGATACCCCCCGGACGCGTACCCCCCGGACGCGAAACCACACCCACAGGCGCGACCGACCACATCGGACGATCCGGGTTCCGATGTTCCCGCCTGCGGCGGGGACCGGGCCACCTGCGGCGTCCCCCGATCGGTGCTCCGCTGCGCTCCGCCCTGAAAGAGAGAACATCGTTCTTTTGACCTGCTGGCCTGGGCGATCCTGATCGACGGCGGCAGGGGAACAACCCCTGGCGACGCGAGCGCCGGCACAAGGCTCCGAGAACTTTCTCTCCCGCACTCGCTTCGCTCGCAGAGAAACTTCTCGGCCCAGGGGTTGCACCCCGGCCTGATACCGCCGATCCGACTCTCCCTTGCCAGCAGGGCAAAAAGAACGATCGGGGCGCGCGAGTGGTCCGATCCCGCACGAAAGGTCACTGACACATGGGCTCATCGTCATCCGCC
The DNA here is from genome assembly GCF_042674125.1 of Rhodococcus sp. NPDC056960. NCBI lineage: Bacteria > Bacillati > Actinomycetota > Actinomycetes > Mycobacteriales > Nocardiaceae > Rhodococcus > Rhodococcus sp. NPDC056960. The sequence continues at coordinate 11,312 of NZ_JBHURF010000014.1, forward strand.
ATCCCTCCCTTCGCCGAGGAGTCCGAGCTGCTCGACTATCGGGGCTACGGCACCTTCGAGGAGAACTACGCCGGCGAGCTGATCCGACTGGCCGCGGTCGGCGTCGCCGATGCCGAGGTGACCTCGACCGGAGGCAACTGCTACGCCCTCACCGGCGGGTTGTATGCACCAGACGGCCGGTCGATCTACCTCCTCGCCACCACCAACGGCGACCCCGCGCTGACCACTGACACGCCGATCACGCTCTGGACTGTCGGCCTGTACGACACCGAAGGCGACTCGGTCGCCCTGGCCATGGGCGAGGCCAGCGTCGACGCACTCGGCGACTCCTCCGACGCCCTCGGCTGCGCGGTCACCCGCGCTCGCACGGCACTGCACCAGTACGCCGGTGGTGCGCCGAACGGGAAGACCGCGCTCATCGGAGACCGGGGCCTGACCTGGATTCCCGAATAACCACTCCCCCAACACATCCACCACCGAAGGAGAACGAACAACAATGTCGAAGAACGAATTTCAGACCGGCGACAAGGTCATCATCGACCCCCTGTTCGCGACCAAGGACATGAAGAACCGCGTTTTCGAGGTGAAACGCCGATTGAAGGTGAACTACGAACTCACACCCCTCGACGGAATCGGCCACGGAGTGCGGGCGCAGCCGGAGGTACTGATTCCCGCCCCCGAGGAACTGTTGGCGAAGCCGATCATCGCGGTCGCACCCCTGTCCATTGGCAATACGGTGCGGGTCAAGCGGGCCCGGAACATCGATCCGACCACACTGTTCGTGGTCCTCTCGAACGGCAGCAAGGTGAAGATCACCGAGCTGGGCGGCGACGACGGCAGGTACTGGACTGTGCCGCGGTCCGTGCTCGAGAAGGTGACGATCGACCTCACCGCAGCCGCTTCCAGCGTCCAAGTGATCGACGTCTGACGCACGGTCGTCACCCGAACCCAACCGCCGATCCGCCGGACACGAGCACACCGGGCAGCAGCTATCTGCCCGGTGTGCTCGCCCGAACCGTACAGGGAGCTACTCATCATGACCGATCCCAGACACCCACTCCCCCAACTGGACCTCTTCACCTCCTGCGCCATCCACGCCTGCGAAATCCCGGTCGCCGAACCCGGAGACGTGTGCACCGGATGCCTGAACGCCTTCGGGCACCTGCTGCAACCCCGGCCCACCACACTGCGCCCGCCACGTCAGCTCGCGCCCGGGCACTCCGCCGACGGCTCACAACGGCCGACCCCAGACGCCCATGCCGGCGCCGTCGAGCAGAGGGCGAATCAGCGGTGACTTTGTGAGCGGGACCGAACCTGCAAGGTGCGGGGCCGCTGGGAATGCCGAGTGCGCAGGCAGGGATAGCCGAGCCGGGCGACCGGACGTATGCCGTACCGGACGGAACTACAGGAATTCGCGAATAGCAGAATGCGGTGCCGGCCGTGGGGCCCCCGTCCGAGGTGGCGAAGTTGCATTCTTTGCCCATTCTGGAATTGCTGATTTCATGCCTGGAAATACGTCAAAAAATGCACATCCTTAATGCGTATGGGAATCGAAGTATATTCGGGGACTGTTACCGGTGAATCGGGCCTCTGAATAAGGGTGTTCGTAAAGCGTGAGGAGTCCGCGCACCTCGCATCCTCGCGGTGCAATGCCTGTTGATGGCGTGCGTTACGGTTAGTTTCGTGGGCGGAGGGGGCGTCGAATAAATGGCAGAGAAATGTCTGAGAAACCGGCTTGAATATGTCGAAATATCCGCCATTTCGACTACAATAAGAATGGTATAAATCGAATGGAATCGGAGGGTTGGTTATGCGGTCTGAAGCCTCGCTGCCGCCCGTGTCGCCGAGAAAGGATCGAACCCGTATGACCGCCGACCTCGCGCTCGTCCAGGACGAGACCGTCGCCGACGTCGACCAGATCCAGGTCGGGGACATCGACACCAACACCCACGCCGACGTCGAATCGCTCTGCCTGTGCGCTCTCCTGTGGGCGCCCACCGAGGCGGCGGCCCGCGCCGTCGCCGCCCTCGAGACCGCAGATTTCGAGCGCCCCATCCACCGTGAACTGTTCACCGTCATCGCCCGACTCGTGCGCGCCGGAAAGCCTCACGGCGCCGCGATGGTCGCCGCCGAACTCGAACGCACCGGCCACCTCGCCGGCCACCACGGCGCCGAACGGTCCCGCTACCTGGCGAACATCACCACCCGCGGCGCCGACCACATCGCCCTCGACCACTACACCCGCACCGTCGTCAGCCAGGCGTACCGGCGCAGTTTCCGCGCCGCCGCCCAGTCCCTCGCCCAGGCCGCCGAACAGCTACCCGAGGACCAACTCTTCGAGCACATGGTCACTCTCGGCCGCCGGCAACGAGCCGCCACCCACCGTCTCCACCACCTCCGAGGAGAAGACCAGTGACCCTCCACGTCAACGACATCCACACCGACGACGAACGCGACGCCTGGCGACTCCACGAAGACGGACACAGCTGGACGCAGGTCGCGAGAGAGCTTGGATGCACCGAAGGCGCGGCCCGCGCCCTGGCCGCCTCCTACCGACAGCGCACCGACGCGGCCGCGAACGAGAATCAGGAAGCCTTGTTCTGATTCGGTCGAGGAAACCCGATGCAGCGTTGTTCTCACCGGCGTCGTGATCACCAAGCTGATGCTGCACAACAGTGGAGAGCTGAACGATGAGCAACCCGGAAACCGATGAGCAACCCGGAAACCATGGGCAAGACGGCCGAATGTCCATCGGCTGGCCGCGACCGTAGTCGAGGATGACACCCGCGACCGTCCGAGCCGCACATGAGAGCTCACAGGAACGCCTATACGGATATACGCCCATGCGGATATACGGAAATCCGGATAAGGAGAGTCCCCGCCCCGAGATCGGGGACTCTCCGTCTGGGCGCGGGTCAGCTGCCGAACCGGAACCAGAACCTGACCACCCGGCCGACGGCGGTGATCACCTTCGCGAAGTCACGGAGACCGGCGGTGCTGCCGGTGAGGATGACGATGAGGATGGCGGTGACCAGGCATGCGGTCACGAAGAAGACGAAGCAGGCGGCGATCACCAGGGCGATCGAGACCAGGGTGTCGGGTTGGGCCATGTGGACCCCTTTCTGTTGGCGGACACACGACGACAGCGACCGTTGTGGTGCTGCCCGATGAGCGATCTCCAACAGAGGGGCGAGCCCTCTCCCCACCGCAGGTGGGATACCTAAATCATCACGTGGACCTGGCGCCTCCGTCAAGGGAGAGACATCGACAAATAGGAGCGTGGCGGTCAGCTCGGTCGCCGAAGGCGACGAACGCGTGGGTCCGCCGACGGCCGCACACCCGAAATGTGTTGTGACCGGCCGACGGACCGACCCCCGTCGATCCCGACACATCCTGGTCTCGTCCGGGCGGTGCCGCGCCTCGGTACGCGGCAGCCACGACGGTACTCGCGGGGCTACCGTGCCGCAGGAACACGACCCAATTTTTCGGCGGGTTCACCGGTGGTCGACGATCACGGCTCACCTCACGCGCACGGGCGGGCGCGACCTGCGATCGCGCCCCGGCCGAGGGCTGCTGTCGGTGGGTTCGTCAGGGAGGTCATCCCGCGTTCTGGTCCTCCTCGTCGTCGGCGCCCTCGGCCTGGTTGGGCTGATGGGTAGTCGAGGTGAGGTTCTCCGGGTCGGCGTCGGGGTCGGTCGCCGGATCGTAGGGCTTCTCCGATTCGCTGGGCTCGGTGTGTCGATCGTTCATGAGGATCGGGTAACCCGGGAACGGGGGTCGAAACCCGAGTACATCGAATCCGCGGTGCGCGAGCCGGCCGGTGGGCTCACACATTCGGAAGAGGCAGTGTCATCAGGTGCTCGCCGGGCGGAGAGGCCGGCGCCGATCGTGCTGCAGCGTGATCGACGCGGTGGCCACTTCGGCGCACCGCAGCGTCTCCCGGAACTGACGGGCGACGTCGCGGTCGACGTTGTTCGTGCCCGTCATGACGGTGCCGCTCGGGCATAGGTTTCGAGTGTCGGCCACAACCGTTCGCCTACTCGGTGGTGTGGAGTTCGGTCGCGGGCGGGCCGCCGAACTCGCGGCACAGGAATGTTCGGGTGTCCAGCCAATCGAAGCACCGATCGCCCACGGTCGGGACTGAACGGCCGGGACTGAACGGTCGGGACTGAACGGCCGGGACTGAACGGTCGGGACTGAACTCGATCCATCCAGGTGCAGATCGGTGGGTTCGTGGTCGGCGGGGTGCGGTCGAGATGGCTATCCTGGCGCGCACCGGCCGTTTCCACGCGCGTAATTTTCGTACCGGCCGGAGAAATCACGTCATTCGCGCGGCCACCAGCCACCACAGAAAAGCGAGGACATGATCATGAGCGCACCGGAGGACGAGGGACGGCCGGGATCCGGTGGCGAGGATGTCGCCGACGGTCCGGTCGAGCGGGTCGGGTACCGGAAGGATTTGTCGGATCTGGTCGACGATCTCGAGGAGCGGGTCGCCGAGGAACACCGATCAGAGGCAGCGCCCGCCGCCGCGGCCGAGCGCGCGGACACCATCCCGGACGACGCCGGCGACGAAGCACCCGATTGACCCGGGCCGCGTGTGCCGGTGCGGGTCCGCGGGCACCCGATCCGCGACAGGCGCGACCGACATCAGCCCGTAGGCAGGCTGACCAGGGTGTGAGACACCGCTTCGGCGCGGCCGGCGATGGTCGCGCCCCCATTGCGGAGGGGCCCGCCGCTGATTCGGCGTCACCGACGCGGGGTAAGTGCCGAAGGTATGAACACTCGACGCGCGATCGTGATGTCCGGCATATCCGTGATTGCTCTCGTCGCCACCGGATGCGGCAGCGACGATTCCTCGACCGGCGAGCAGGCCACCGTCGAGACCCCACCGACGTCGACCGAGGCAACGACCAGCATGTTGGTCCCCGGAACGGAGGGCGGGGCGTTTCAGCTACCCGGTGAGGTCGGCGAGCACGACGCGTTCACCTACGACCAGGCCGCCGTCCCGGTGGGCTCGTCGGTGGACGTCGAATCCGAGAAGGGCGACGGCCGCACCACCGTCACGTTCCACGCGACCGGCTTGGCACCGAACCGCGACTTCGGTGTGCACGTACACACACGGCGGTGCGGACCGCAGCCGTCGGATTCGGGACCGCACTACCAGAACGACGTCGACCCCGCGGCCACCCCGGACAAGCCGTCGTCGGATCCCGCGTACGCGAACCCTCAGAACGAGATCTGGCTCGACGTCACCACCGACCCGGCCGGCAACGCTCAGTCGTCGACGACCGTGGACTGGGAGTTCCGCGCCGACGAGGCCAAGTCGGTGGTACTGCACGCGCAACGGACGATGACCGGCCCCGGCCAGGCCGGGATGGCGGGCGACCGTCTGGCGTGCATCGACGAAGACTTCTAAAGACAACGACGGAATCCGGCCGTGGATCCCACCGCACCCCAGTGCACCTCCGGGTGCGCCAAATCCCCGGCCCTGTCGGTGCCGGGGTGCCACGTGGCCCGACGAGTGACCGAGCCTTACCTGGACGTTTGTGTAGATGTCGGTGCGGCACCGGTGTGCTAGAACTGGTCGGGCATCGACAGTGACGTGACTCACATTCACGTCGGCTCGGGATTGTCTGCCGGCACACCGGCGAGTCCCAGCCGATGCACGAGAGCAAAGGACAACGCATGATCGAGGACTCCGCCGAATCACCGCTGACCCCCGTTCCCGCCCCGACTCGCCTGATTCCCCGACGGCGCCCTGATGGTCGCGAACTTCTCGCCACCGCGAAGGGAATCCTGATCGCTGCCCGCCGCTGCAATGACGCCCAGGCATTCGACGAACTTCTCGACGTCTCCCGCCGTCATCACCTGACCGTGGTCGGTGCCGCCCGAAAGCTGGTCGACCTCGCCGCCGGATCGCCGTCCCAGCGGCGCGCACCCGACGCCGTCCGGTTCGAGGAGTGGGAGCAGCTCCTCGCCCAACTTCCTGCGCATCCGCACGCGCACGCGAGCTGACACGACGACGCACTCCTGGTGCGGTGACCGAGGTCGATTCGAACGACACCCATCGGATGCGCATCGAACCGGCCGCTCCCGTGGCGTGGAGGTCCGAGAAACTCCCAGCCGCCTGGTGAGAGGCGTTTCCCCGCGACCGGACGGGGGCATTCGACTCTCGGCGGCGCACGGCAGATGGGTCCGGGGACCGGTCGCATCCGCCGCCGGCGTCGTTATCGTTGACGGCAGTCGGAGGTTTTCGATGAGTTTGCAGGTGCGCGACACCACCGATCACGACGAGATCCGGCAGTGGATCCAACTGCACCACGGTGCACCCGCCCGAGTGCCGGACACGGCATCGGTGCGGACGGCGGATACTTTGCTGGTCGACTTCGTCGGGGCCCGATCGGGTGACTATCTCGACCACATCCCGTGGGCGGACTGGTTCGCCTGGTTCGACGATCACGGCCTGTGTTTTCGCTACCCACAGGATCCGGACAGCCTCGCATTCCAACTGATTCCACGCACAGCGAGTCAACCCGGCACACATGTGGTCAACCGAAATCCGTGACATCCAGACCCGAAATCGCCGGCGACTGCAGCCCTCTCACTACGTGACAGCACTGTCCCGGTCTCGCGGCGCGTCAGTAGCTCACTCGTCAGCTCACTCGTCAGCTCACTCGTCGGTGACCTGGACGTCGTTGACGAGGGTCAGGAACTGGAACCACGTCATTCCGAACGCTTTCCCGAGAGCGTTCATATGCTCGGTTTCGTGAATGTGCACTGTACGTCGCGCTCCTTTGTCGTGGAAGAAAAGCGGATCGCAGGTTGCGGCCTTCTCGTACCGGCGTGCTGAACCAATGATCGGCGGAGAGGAATCCCCAGCGAACGGGTCGGCCTGGCCGGGAAGACGTCGAGTGCGATGTCGGTCCAATGTCTTCCTGTCCCGCCAACAGAACTCCGCCGAGCACGGCCGATGGTGCGGCCGACTGCCGCACCATCGGCCTTCTCAACGTCGATCAGGCCGGGATGCGCGATCGCGGCGCCTCAGAGGAGGGCGCGCCCAGGCGAGGTCACCGCGGCTGCTTCTGAGTCGACAACTGGTCAGCCGTCGTGGCAGCCCAGATTGGTAATCAACCCCCTATCCTGCCGAAGGGTTTTCGCCGGGTCGGATCACGGCCTTGACGGCGTCGCCGCGTTCAACCGTATCGAGCGCTTCGTTGGCTTCGGTCACGTCGAAACTGTGTGTGATGATCTCCGTCAGCGGGATCCTGCTCTCGAGCAGAGAAGCCAAATGCATTGCTCTGAAGTAATGTTCGGGCTGGGCATAGCATGAGCCGACGATCCGGAGGTTCTTGTGGACGACGACCGTCGGATCGATCGATGCGGCGCCGTGACCCGACCACAGTCCGATGAGCAAGTAGCAACCGTTGTGTCCGGCGAGGTCGACGCCCTCGGCGAACGCTGAAAGAACACCCGCAGCTTCGACGACAAGCCGTGGGCCGCGTGGTCCACACAATTCGTTTACACGCGCCCGGCGATGCTCTGCATCGGCGGTCAACGAGATGGTTGCGGTGGCTCCGAGCTTGCGGGCGGTCTCGAGGCGGTTTTCATGCTGGTCGATCACCACGATCGTGCGGGCGCCCCTCTGCTGCGCGACGAGCACGGCGGACAGACCGATAGGACCTGCCCCTTGAATGACGACGCTGTCGATGACACCGGGGAGCCCGACGCGGTCGAATCCCTGGAGAACCGCAGGCAGAGCGCAGCCGAGCGCAATGACCGCTTCCGGTGAGGTGCCGTCAGGAATGCGATACACGGCCATTCCGGCGGGCAGGGTGACCAGGTCCGAATAGCTGCCCCAACCGGGTTGGTCTGCGTGGTGGAACCAGGTGGCGTTCGGGCACGAGGAGAAGTCCTTCTCGACCGTGCAGTAGTAGCAGTGATGACACGGTGGTATCGGGCACCAGTAGATCGGGTCACCGGGGGCCAACACTTCTCCTGCCGCATCGTGGGTCACTCCGTGTCCCAGTTGCTCGACCACGCCGGTTCCCTCGTGGCCGAGTACCACTGGGTGCGGGAGCTCGAAATCGCCACGGCGCAGATGAATATCAGTACCGCAGACTCCGCCGAGCAGGGTGCGTGCCAGGATCTGTCCCGGTCCGGGTGACGGTACCTCGATGCTTCGGTCATCAATGGGGCGGCCGCTCGTCGTGAGGACGGCGATCCGGCTCGTGCGTGTAGTCATCAGAGCCTCACCAGCCCGCCGTCGGCCATGATCGTTCGCCTGTGACGAAGTAGTTCTCGGTGCTGATGTCCGGCCTGTCCCGCTAGTGCTGTTCCCGGTGGCGGGTGAGGTGCTTGCGCTCATCGTGTCCTCCTGACCTGCTGTTCGACCGAAGTGGTCGGTGATGTGAGCAGAAGGGTATGGAGAACGAACGAGCTGTCTGATCCGGAAAACGCGAGCACGATCCACAAAGCGCAAGTGGTATGCCGTAGATCACTCGGCCTCATGGTTGGGTCTTGCGGCACACTCCACACGCACCGTGGCTTCCCGATGAATCCGGCTGCACAACGAGGCACTGCGGTGCTCGAGCCCGAGACGGTCGAGCCCACACCGATCAGCGGAGCCGAGATGGGAATGCTCGTGTCATCAGGTCGTTCCTCATAGGTCCGCCGACGGCGAAGTGCGCCGAGGTCATCGGGTGCGATGAGGGGCGTGAATTCGGATGGTGGCTCGCGCTGGGGTGGACGCCCTGGTCGTGGACGACGGACTCGCGTCCCGCTACGTGGCGGCGTCGGGACCGGCCCGGCCGACGGCGGTTTTCACACGCGAATCGCTAGTGCTGTTACTCGTTTCCTGGCGTGGTGGTGCGAACGGTGAGACCCGTTGATCGGTCCATATGAGCGGATGCCGCCGGTGGTCGGTTCACGCTTGGCGGAGTGTTTCGGACGGGGGAACGCCGTAGCGTTCGCGGTAGGCGGCGGCGAATCGGGGCAGGTGGTTGAATCCCCACTTGTAGGCGATGTCGCGGACGGAGAGTCCGCCGGCCGGGTCGGTGGTGGCGAGGTCTTCGTGGGCGCGGGTGAGTCGCACCTGGCGTAGGTAGGCCATCGGGGTGATGCCCAGCTGCTCGTGGAAGCTGTCTTGCAGGGTGCGGAGGCTGACTCCGGCGGCGTCGGCGAGTTCGGCGGCGGTGTGGGGTCGTTCGGGGGACGCGTCGATGAGGTCGGTGACGCGTTTGATCGTCCGGGGTCGGGTGAGCGCGTGTTTGGTGACCAGTTGTTCGGAGTAGTTGTGCGGTTGTGCGTGCAGCAGCTGGGAGACGATCAGGTTTTCGAAGTTGGCGGTGATCAACGGCTGCTCGAGGAGGGTCGGGTCGGCCCGTAGCGCGTCCAGGAGGGAGCGGACGGTGTGAACCCAGCTCTGTGCCGGTCCGGCGGTCAGGTCCATGGCGAGGTCGAATCGCAGTGGCGCGTCCATCGGGTGCCCGAGCGCCAGGGACAGGCGGTTCTCGACGGCGGTGCGGTTGATCTTCACGGCCAGTTGTTCGCAGTCGCGGCTCCACAGCATCGCCGAGCTCTCCGTCGGCAGCAGCACCGCGGCGACGTTCTCACCGGTGATGATTTCGTCGTCACCGCGGGTGGATCGGGTGTGGCCGGAGATGGGGATGTTCACGTGGAAGTAGCTGCCCAGCCGGCCGGGCTGGACGACGACCTCGGCGCCGTGCCGCAGATAGCCGAGAGTGATGGCGGGTAGCACCGTGGTGCTCAGGCGCACGTTGAGGTCGCAGCTCTTGTCGATGACGTCGAGCACGTGCGGACTGAAGACCGCGGAGATGTGCTGTTGCGCTTCGTCGCGGTCGCTGGTGCGGAACTCGTCCGCCGCTCTCGGATTTTCGTCGGCCATCTGTCACCTTCGGGGGACACCTTCGTACAACAGTGTAGGTACTGGTCCCGGCCGTGGACGGGTGTTGCCGGCCGGGGTCGGCAGGTAGATCAGCTCGATGTGTCCTCGGCGAGGAAGTCGGCGACCAGGGCGTTGAATCGGGCGGCATGTTCGATCTGCACCCAGTGCCCGCACCGCCCGAATACGTGCAGTTGGGAGCGCTCGATCAGCTCGAGCAGCCGCAGCGAGTTCGACAAGGGTATGACCTGGTCGTCGCGGCCGTGGACGATCAACGTGTCGTGGGGCAGGGCTGCGATCCGATCCTCGTCGACGGCCATGGCGTCGACGCCCTGCTGCCGCGGTGCGGGGAACATGGCGCTGAACGCTTCCTGGACGCCGGGGCGGGTCGCTGCAGCCAGTCGTAGTTCGGCGAGTTCGTCGGTGACCAGGGACCGGTCGTAGGCGAAGACGTCGAGCAGGTGTCGCATCGCCGGCAGGGATGGCTGGAAACCCCACACGGCGTCGAGTCCGTCGGTGATCTGAAACGGCACGCCGACGCTGCCCATCAACACGAGCCGGTCGACGCGTTCGGGGTGGCGGGTGGCGATGTTCAGTGCAAGGGATCCGCCGAAGCTGTTGCCGACGATCGAGACCTTCTCGAGGCCGAGGGCGTCGAGGAACCCGGTCAGGTGCTCGGTCCAGGTGGTCGAGTTGTATGCGACGCCGTCGGGGCGTGCGGTATATCCGAAGCCGAGGATGTCGGGTGCGATGACGCGGAAGTGTCGTGCCAGTGCGGGAATGGTGGCTCGCCAGTTCGCCCACGCGGTCACTCCCGGACCGGACCCGTGGATCAGCACGACCGGGCGTCCCTCGCCCTCGTCGTGGTAGTTCGTGGCGATCCCGCCGACGTCGACGGTCCGCGAGATTTCCGGGGATTGTTGGGTGATGGTCATGGGGTCTCTCCAGTGCGGGTGGGAATCGGTGGGGCGGATGGGCCGGGATCAGAGGCGGATGAGGCCGCCGTCCGACATGATCGTCTGGCCGGTGACGAAGTAGGAGTCGGCACTGGTCAGGAAGAGCACGGTGCCGACCACGTCGGTGGCCTCACCGGGCTTCTTGATCGCCTGCGAGTTCGAGAGGTTGCGCACCAGTTCTTCGGGGACGGCGGCACGGACACCGGGGGTCAGCGACAGGGTGGGCCCGACGGCGTTGACGGTGATTCCGTCGGCGGCGACGTCGTTGGCCAAGGCGCGGGTGAAGCCGATGACACCCATCTTGCTGGCCATGTAGTGCGTGAGGTGAGGGACGGCGAGGCCGATGGAGTTCGACGTCATGTTGACGATGCGTCCGGACCCGGATGTGCGCAGTTGCGGCAGAAAAGCCCTGGCGAGCAGGAACTGGGAGTCGAGGTTGACGGCGAGGACGTTCCGCCAGGTGGCGTAGTCGAGGTCGTCGATGGGCACGAACGGGTAGATGCCGGCGTTGTTGACGAGGATGTCCGCGCCGCCGTGTTCGCCGGCGACGGTGTCGGCGAGTTCGGCGACCTGGGCTTCGTCGGCGACATCGGCGATGTACGACTCGGCCGTGCCGCCGTCACCTCGGATGGCCTCGACGGTGTCTGTCGGATCGTCCTTGTCCACGACCATCACGCGGGCCCCGCGCTGGGCCAGGCCGGCGGCGATGGCCTGGCCGATCCCGCGACCGGCGCCAGTGACGACGGCGACCTTGCCGTCGTGCGTATTCCACGTCATGTGCTTCTCCTTCGAAAGAAAGCTGGGTCAGGTTCGTTCTAGCGCAGCGGATTCGGGCCGATCGCCGGTCAGCAGATGCCCCATCCGGTCCCGCTTGGTGGTCAGGTACCGCCTGTTGTGTTCGGTGGCGAGGATTTCGTGGCTCCGTCGGGTGGAGACCCTCACGCCGTGCCGTTCGAGGTGCGCGATCTTGTCGGGGTTGTTGGTGAGCAGCTCGATCGAGTCGATCCCGAGGTCGCGGAGAATGTCGGCGGCGACCCGGTAGTCGCGACCGTCGACGGGTAGCCCGAGCCGCAGGTTCGCGTCGACGGTGTCGAGGCAGTCCTCCTGTTGCAGCCGGTAGGCCTGCAACTTCCGGCCGAGCCCGATGCCGCGACCCTCGTGGCCGCGCAGGTAGATCACCACCCCGGATCCGGCGTCGGCGATCGACTCGAGGGCCAGGTCGAATTGCGGGCCGCAGTCACACACCAGTGATCCGACGACGTCCCCGGTCAAACATTCGCTGTGTACCCGCACCTGCGGTCGGGCGGCCGCGGCCGGGTCGCCCATGACCAGTGCCAGATGTTCCGGTCCGTCGCCCTGCCGATAGGCGATGGCCTCGAACGTCCCGTACCGGGTGGGGATCCGGGCCTGCCCCGTGCGGGCGAGAGTCGTCACCTGGCGGCGGTACCGTGCCAGATCTTCGATGGTGCACAACGGGATCCGGTGCGCCGCGGCGAAGGCCTCGATCCGGGGGCGGCGCATCATCTCCAGTCGGTCGCCGGTGACCAGTTCGCACAACAGCGCTGCGGGTTCGAGGCCGGCGAGCCGGCACAAGTCCACACCGGCCTCGGTGTGCCCGGGCCGCTCGAGGACGCCGCCCGGGCGGGCGCGCAGCGGCAGGACGTGACCGGGCCGGGCCAGGTCACCGGGTTCGGTGTCGGTGCGGGCGAGGGCTCGGATGGTCGCTGCCCGGTCACCGGCGCTGATGCCGGTGGAGGTGCCGCGGCGACAGTCCACGCTGATCAGGAACGCGGTGTGGTGGCTTTCGGTGTTGTTCTCGACCATCAGCGGCAGCTCGAGACGGTCGGCGGCCTCGTCGGTGATTGCGGTGCAGAGGAATCCGGAGGTGTATTCGAGGAAGAAGGCGACCTTCTCGGGGGTGGCGAACTGTGCGGCCATGATGAGGTCGCCTTCGTTCTCACGGTTCTCGTCGTCGACGACGGCGACGATTCCGCCCGCCGCGATGGTGCGCAGCACGTCGTCGATGGGGGACTTGTTCATCATGGCCTCTTCGGGACGGGGAAGGTGGGGTTGGTGGAGCCGGGGGTCGCCCGGCTCCACCGGCGGATCACGCGCCGACAGTGGCGGTGTCGAGGTCGAGCTCACGCAGGGCCGGGATGACGGTCTCGGCGTAGAGCTCGTAGGAGCGGAAGGTCTGTTCCTTCGTCAAGGTGCCGAAGCTGTGCCAGATGAAGAAGTTGCCGCAGTTGAGCGCCTTGGCCTGCTCGACGACCTGATCCCGCACGGATTCGGGCGAGCCGACGAGGATCACGCCGGAATCACGAAGACCATCCCAGCTCAGATCGCCCTGGCCGACGAACGGCCGGAAGAACGAACTGTAGAACTCGTAGCCCTCCGGGACGTTGTCGAGGTCCTCGAAGAGCGCGGCATCCTTGAAGAGCCCGAACAGGTGGTTCAGCGCCGGCTCACCGATGCGCCGGGCTTCTTCGTCGGTCTCGGCGACGAACGTGGGGCGCAGCACGCCGACCTGGTCCGGTCCGAACGGCTGTCCGGCCTCCTTGGCGGCGGCACGGAAGGTATCGAATGACGCCGCCGTTTCGGCCACCGGCATGTACGCGGAGGTGGCTTTGTAGCCGCGCTGTCCGGCCATCTGCAGGGTCGACGGGCTGAGTGAGAGCATCCACACCGGCGGGGTTGGCTGCTGCAGCGGCCGCGGGTAGATGGCGGTGTCGTCGTAGTGGAAGAACCGGCCGTGATGGGTGAAGGTGGGGTTCCGCCAGGCCTTCTCGATCAGGTCCAGGGATTCGAGGAAGTACTCGCGGGTGTCGGCCATGTTGATCTTTTCCTTGGCGAACTCCTGCTCGTCGACCCCTCGACCGAGGCCGACCTCGAGGCGGCCCTGGGTGAGGTAGTCGAGCATCGCGGCCTCTTCGGCGACCCGGCGCGGGTTGTGGAACGGCAGGATCGAACCCATCACCCCCATCCGCAGGGTGGTGGTGCGCTGTGCCAACGCGGCGACCAACAGGTTCGGGGACGGGGTGATGTTGTAGGCGGTGAAGTGGTGCTCACTGAACAGCACGCCTTCGTAGCCCTGTTCTTCGGCCTTGACCCACGACTCGAGGTGCCAGTCGTACAGCTCCTGCGCGGCCTCGGGATCGAACTTCTCGGGGCGAGTGTCGTAGGGGTAGTTGAAGATGTCGAATGCCCAGGACTTGACCATGATGTTTCCTCCAGAAGGGTTTCGCTCGGTGAATGAGCGCGAGTGGGATCGGGTGATTTCAGTTGTCGGCGCGCAGGAACGCCACGGTGGCGTCGTTGACCTCGTCGGCGCGTTCGAGGAACAGGGCGTGACTGGCGCCCGGCCCCTCCAGCACATGGATGTCGGCGCCGGGGATGGCGCGGGCGACCTGCGCGGAGTACTCGACCGGGATGGTGCGGTCCTCGTCGCCGGCGATCACCAGGGTCGGGGCCGTGATCTTCGTCAGCAGGTCCCGGTTGTCGTGGACGGCGTTGATGCGGGCCGCCTGGATCTGGGCGTGCCGGGTGGCTGCGGTCTCGGAGGCGAACGAGGACTTCGCGATGGCCTCGACCGCCGCCGGGTCGGCGTTGTGGAACTCGCGTGAGAGCAGGAACCACAGGGTCGCCTCGCCGTAGACCTGGGGCTCGGCGGTGCGGTACAGGTGCTCCCAGAACGTGAACATGCCCTGCAGGTAGGCGTCGGTGTGGCCCCAGGTGCTGTAGAGCACGACCCGGTCGACCCGGTCGGGGTGGTGCGCGGCGATCCGCTGGGCGATGGTCGACCCCTGCGACATGCCGACGAGGTGCGCGGTGCCGATGTCGAGGGCGTCGAGGACGCCGAGGACGTCGGCTTCGAGGTCTTCGGCGGTATAGGGCTGATCGTCTCGGGTGGACTTTCCGGTACCGCGCCAGTCGAGTGCGATGACCCGGAAGTGTTGTGCCAGTGCGTCGATCTGACCGCCCGGGACGAAGATGGTGTGGTCGACGGCGGAGCCGGGAAGCAGGACCACCGGGGTGCCCGTGCCCTGTTCGGTGTAGCCGATGGTGACGCCGTCGGCCGAGGTGACAGTTGTCATGAGATTTTTCCTGAGCGTTTAGGTGACGACGGTGAGGAAGTCCTGGTCGAGTTCGCGGTGCGTGAAGTTGATCCCGCGGGCGGCCTGGTCCATGGTCCAGGTGATGGTGCGGAAGTCCTTGCCGGTGCGGTAGCCGCCGGCGAACACCTCGTTGCGGTTGCCGGCCGGGTCGAAGAAGTAGATGGTTTCCCCGCGGGTGATGCCGTGCCGGGCGGGCCCGAAGTCGATCGGCACGTCCCGCATCGAGAAGACGTCACCGGCGTGCAGCAGCGACGACCAGTCCGCGACGTGGTAGGCGAAGTGGTGCAGTTTGCCGTTCTCGCCCTTGACGAACGCGATGTCGTGGGGCTGCTCTCCGCAGAACATCCACGACCCGATCAGGTCGGTGTTGTCGTCACCGCCGACGAGCCGTTCGGCCGCCTGGAAGTCGAGAACCTCGGAGAAGAACCGTTCCAGCAGAACCGGGTCCTCGGTGGTGATCAGGGTGTGGTCCAGGCGCGGAACACCGATGCCGCGCAGCCCCTGCCGCGGCCACGGATCCGGATTCCACAGGCCGGTGGACGTGCCGAGGTATTCGATGTCGCTGTACAGCTCGAGGGTGTGCTCCGACGGCAGGGTGACGCGAAGACCGTCTCCGACGGAGACGTTGTCGCCCTTGCTCATCCGCTCGCAGGTGGCACCGAATGCGCGCACACGGTTCTCGATGTCGTCGAGGGCCTGCGCGTCGGTCACCTTGTAGCCGAGCTTGACCAGTCCGACCCCGCCTTCGTGCAGAACGACGGAATGATGATCGGCTTCGTCCCAGGATTTGAGGTACACGGCGCCGTCGTCCTGGTGGACGGCGTCCATGCCGAGCGTGTCGATGTAGTGGTCCCTGGCTTCGTCCAGGTCGGTGACATTGACGTGGACGTAGCCCAAGCGCATCACGGACATGTCGGTCCCTTTCTCGTGGAGTGCGTTGCTGGTGTTCGACCCTCGGGGAGGGTGTGCGGCAGTGCGCCGCCGATGCCGTTGAGAACGTTGACGATTCGATCGCGTGGCCCGAGTTCGATGATCACGTCGGTGAGGGGAGTCGCCCGGCAGGGAAGGCAGCTGCGAGTGTCCGGTTGCGGCGTGGGTCCGTTCACGACCGTGTCGCTGACCGGGGTGTGATAGCCGACGCGTCCCTCGACGAGGGTCGCGCGGCAGGCACCGCAACCACCGCGGCGGCATTTGTACCGGGTGCGCAGCCCCTGCCGGCGTAGCGCGTCGACGATCGTCTCCCGTTCCCGGACAACGATGGCGACTCCGTCCGGGCGTATCGTCACCGTCCGGGCACCGCCGGTGGGTGCGGTCATCAGCCGAGCGGAACGAGCGTGTGGAAGCGCCGTGCGTGATACACCGCCGGTGTCTCCGCCGCGCCGAGGTGCACGTCCTCGACCCGGCCGACGAGAATCTCGTGGTCGCCGCCGTCGTGCCGGGCGTGCATCGAGCACGACAACCGGGCGACGGCGCCGCGCAGGGCCGGAAGCCCGTCGGGATGCTCGTCGAAGTCGTCGCCGGCGAACTTGTCGGCCCCCTTGGTCGCGAAGCGCGTGGCCACCGGGGTGTTCTCGTCTGCGGCGAAGTGGATCGCGAACCTGTCTGCCGCGGTGAAGGCCGGATAGGAGTCCGCCGACTTCGTCAGGCACACCAGAACCAGGGGTGGTTCCTGCGAGACGGCGGTGAACGCGCTCGCGGTGAAACCACGACGGGTGCCGGTGTCGTCCTCGGTGACCACGACCGTCACCCCGGACGGGAAGCGGCTCAACGCCTCGCGGAAGTCTTCAGTGCTGACGTCCGGGGTGATCCTGCCGGGGTGATTCCGTGCGACCGGTGCGTTGCTCGTACTCATCACGTCCTCCTGACCTGCTGTTCGACCGAATCGGTCGGTGATGTGAACAGAAGGTTATGAACGATGAGGGCCTGGGCTGATCCGAAAAACGCGAACCAGATCCAGAAAGCGCAAGGGGTATGCCGTAGATCACTCAGCCTCACAGTCGAGACTCACGAAATACCCCGGCACGTAGGGCGCTTCCCGATGAAGACCGAGACGATCGACACCACACCGATCCGCGGAGGCGAGTTGAAATGCTCGTTTACCAGAGCGTGAGCGGCAGTCCAGCTGCTTCGGCGCGGCCGATCCGTTCTTCGATGCTGACAGAATTTTCCCCGCCGACAAGACCCGCCCGGATGGCGACAGCGATCGCGCGGGTACGCCCGGCCGGGCCCCGGACATCGGCGAGCGGACTGGCCAGGTTGCGGCGCCGCAGATGGTATTCGGTGCGGTTGACGGCGTTGGTACCCAACCGCATATGGTGCGGGTTGACGCAGCCGGCGAAGTCGCATTGGTGACAGAGCACGGCGTCGTCGGTTTCCGACCACCCCAGCCGCGGGATGATCCCGTACTCGAGCTGATAGGCGAAAAGGTGCGCGGGCACGGTGCCGCGGCGGGACGGACCAGGCAGGCTCGCGGCACGGAAGGAGCCGTGCCCGGTGGATGAGACACTGCCGAGCCACACCGTGCACCGGTCGCCCGGGCGTCGGTAGGTTTTAGCCTCGAATCGCGCCACGACTGCGGAATCGTCGAGCCAGGACCGCCACAGCCGTTCCGGGATGCGGATCGGTTGCGGCTGGCCGATCAGGGCGAGCTGCTCGACCTCGCGGCCCGGTGTGGAGGCGGGCATCCCGGGCAGCATCGGTGCGGCGGTGACCATGGGTCTTCCTCCGCTCTCGGGTTCGTCTGTGCTGTTACCGAAGAGCGTAGGGGCGGTGACCGACACGAAGCAGAGAGGTCGTCATCTTCGCGGTGCCGCTCGTCAGTGGGGAGGATGCGCGGTACGCGCGGCGAGATAGTCGGTGTAGTCGCGGGCGGCGACAGCGCTCCAGCGAGTCGCGGCGCTGACGGAGATGCCGAGGAGGTCGGCGAGCACGGGTGCGGGCAGGTCGCCGGCCAGCGCTGCCAGCGCAGCGCCGCAGTCGGGCACACGGCCGCGGCGGTAACAGCGTGGGCAGAGAGGACCGTCGTCGGTGACGGCCTGGACGATCTGGTGCGTGCGTGCGTGCGTGCGTGCGTCCGCAGCCGCCGCAGGTGCGGCGTTTACGCGGACCGCAGTTCTGACAGAACGGGGCGCCGTCGATCCGGTAGGCGACCGGAGCGTTCCTGCCGCACCGGATGCATGGTTCGTGGCGCGTCGGGTCCGCTCTGTTGCATCGATCGCAGACGGTGCCGCCGGCGGCGGGATCGCGGACCGCGGCGTGTCCCTGCCGGCCGCATCGCACGCACACGATCAGGTGAGTGCGGGCGTAGCAGCGGTTCCAGATCCTCGTCGTCCCGTGCCGGTGCGGCAGTGCCCGCACGTCGGCGCAGCGGGCGCACCGCATGCGGTGAACGGATGGATATCGGCCGGCGAGGGTGTCGAGGAGCCGGAACAGTCCGGCCGGGCCCTCGGAGCTGCCGGAGGTGAGCGCGTCCGGATGCGCACGCAGATGGTGCAGCACCGTCCGCGCCTGCGGGGTGGTCAGGTGCAGCATCGCGCCCTGGTCGGTGAGCGCCTCGAGGTTGGCGTCGGGCAGCCGCGCAGTAAGGACTGCGGCGAGGTCGGCGACCGTCGCCTGCCGCTTCTCGGTGTCGGCGCGGGGAGTCATAGCCCGTGGGGCCGTCGGATGGTGGTGCGCCGCATGGGCGGCGACGGTGCAGCGGCGTGAGAGCAGGCGACCTTCGTGCCGGCCGGTTCCTCGGGTGCTCCGGGTTCACGCTGTCACGTCCCTCTCGCCGCGCCGGTGTCGCGGACGGTGACCCACAGATGGGGACCGCGAGTCTCTCTCATGTGGATGCCCGAGACTTCTCATCCCGCTCCGCTCGGTCTCAGGCAACGCACAATCGGTCGCGGCCCACCAGGTGTGGATAACCGTTGCGGTGGTCACCATCGTGGATGTGGTCGGGTGTCACGACGCGAGCTGCTCGGCTTCGTCAGAGTTCTTCTCTGCAACCGCCGTTTCCGGTCCCGACTTCGGGGACGGTTCAGCGCCGGGCTCGGCCGCAGATTTCGTCTTCGGCTTCGCCAGCCGGATCAGCTCCCGCACCTTCGCTTCGGACAGCTCGGTCATCTCGGCGATGGCTGACGTCGACTCGCCGCGGTGTTTGAGCCCGAGGATGGCCGCGGCCTGCCGCTGGACGGCGTTGGCCTTCTTCTCCTCGGCTTCGCCGCGAATCTTCCGGATCTTCTCCTCGACATCGGAGTCGGCCTTCTCGATGTCGGCGGTCGAGTTGAAGAACGCGACCAGATCGTCTTCGTTCTGCTTCAACCGGGCCTGCTCGGCGGCGAGCCGCTCCGCGTTCGCCTTTCGGACGCGCTCGCGCGCGCTGATCGTTGCTTTGTTGGAGGACGCCATGCGCGGGAGCCTACCTGTCCCCGACGATATCCCCCGTTCAAAACGCCGACAACATCTTTCACCCGTTTCCCGCCGCGAATCGTCGGATTTCGGCCGTCGATCGCGAACAGCCAGGTCATCGGAACATCTCACGATTTCAGTCCGGAAAGTTCAGACACACCTCTTGCTGAATTTCAGACTTCGTGGGGTGTCGCATCTTTCGGCGTCGTATCCGGCGGCTACTGTGGCCGGTGTGATGACGCTCCACGTGCTGCACGCGGGCGATGGCTACGAGTACCTGACCAAGCAGGTCGCCACCGCGGACCGTGAGCTCGAGCACGGCCAGGAGCTGACCGATTACTACACCGCTCACGGCACTCCCCCGGGTCGCTGGTTCGGCTCCGCACTGCCCGATTTGGCGAGCATGGACGCCGCGGTCGACGTTCCCGACGAGCAGCGAATCGTCCTCGGCCAGGTGGTGTCCGAGACTCAGATGAAGGCGTTGTTCGGTGAGGGCATGCACCCCAACGCCGAGCAGATGATCGCCGCCGACATCGCCGACGGCACCACCGCGGAGAAGGCCGTCAAGGCCGCCCGGCTGGGCCGCAAGTTCCCCTCCTTCGCCAACGAGATCCCCCTGCTGAAGGCGCACCGGGCCGCGGTCGAGGGCTACGCGGTGGAGCACGGCCGGCGCCCGAACAAGGCCGAGTCCCAAGCGCTGATGGACCGGGAAGCGCTGCGGCTGTTCACCGACAAGCACGCCCGCCCGCCGCAGGATCAGCGCGAGCTCCGGTCGTGGATCAGCGCCGAGAAGTCGAAGGTCCGCCAGCCCGTCGCCGGGTACGATCTGGTGTTCACCCCACCCAAGAGTGTGTCGGTGGTGTGGGCCCTCGCCGACGACGACACCCGCCGCGAGATCGAGCGGATTCACCACGACACGATCGCCGAGACACTGGGCTGGTACGAGCGCAACGCGTGCTTCACCCGCACCGGATCCACCAGCCAGGAAACCCAGGACACCACCGGATTCGTGGCCACCCTCTACGACCACTACGACTCTCGCGCGGGCGACCCGAACCTGCACACCCACGCCGTGGTCTCGATCAAGGTCCGCACCGAGTCCGACGGAAAATGGCGCGCCCTGGACGGATCGACCATGCACCGCTACGGCGTCGCCGCCTCGCAGCGGTACAACGCCCAGCTCATGTCGAAGCTGCACACCGAACTCGGCTTCGGCCTCACCACCCGGTCCACCGGCCGCGGCCGCCAGGACGTCGTCGAGGTCGCCGAGGTCCCCGAACAGCTCCGGGAAATGTTCTCCTCGCGGCGCACCGAGATCGAGGTCCGCCGCGACCAGCTCGTCGCGCAGTACCGCGCCGAGCACGGCAGGATGCCCTCCCCCAAGGCCATGTTCGGGCTGTACCAGCAGGCGAACCTCGACACCCGCGAAGGCAAGCAACAGCCGCACACTCTCGTCGAGATGCAGCAGGCCTGGCGTGTCCGCTCCGCCCAGGTTCTCGGCGGCGAGCAGCACGTGCACAACCTGACGGCACAGTGGCGGCAGGTCCGCGACGCGCACGCCGCCGGACGCCGCGAGCATCCCACGATGCGCCGCATGACCTCGGTCGAGGACGAGGCGCAGGCCGTGATCACCCGCCTCGAGAACGCCCGCGCAACGTGGGCGCTCCCGCACATTCACAGCGCCGTCGAAGCCAACTTCGCCGCCGTGTCCTTCCCGTCCGAGGCCGCCCGCGAGGCCGCGGTGCAGGCCGTTGCCGCCCACGTCCTCGGGTCGTCGGTGCACCTGCCGACCCCGGTGTTGCCGCCCGCCCCGGATGCATTGCGCCGCCGCACCGGCGAGTTCCTCCTCACCACCCCCGGCTCCCACCTGCACACCTCCCACGGGGTGATCACCGCCGAGCAAAACCTGCTCGATGCGACGACAACCCCCACCGCCTACGTTGCACCACAGTCTCAGCTCGACCGGGTCATCAAGGCCGGCGCCAAGGACACCGGCCGCACCCTCAACGCCGGGCAACGGGCGCTGGCCGAGCATTTCGTCGGCAGCGGCGCCCTCCTGGCGGTTGGAATCGGGCCCGCCGGCACCGGCAAGACCACCGCCATGAAGGCCGTCACCGACACCTGGCAGAAGCTCGGCCACCAGGTCCTTGCACTCGCCCCGTCCGCCGTTGCAGCCGAAACCCTGGGCGAGGAAATCGGCGTGCACGCCCACACCCTCGCCACCCTCACCTACCCCTGGCGCGGGGTCCTCGGCGACCACCCGGGCAGCCTCCCGTCCTCGATCGAGATCACCCCGGGCACCATGCTTCTGGTCGACGAGGCATCCCTCGCCTCCACCAAGGACCTCGCTGCACTCACCGACATCGCCCGCGCACGTGGGGCGATCGTCCGCCTGCTCGGCGACCCCGCCCAACTCGACGCCGTCGAAACCGGTGGCGCCCTACGCCTGCTCGCCGAAGAGACCAAGGCACCCGAACTGACCGACGTGGTCCGGTTCGGCGACGATCTCGAACAGGCCGACAACTCGTTGCACGTGCGCGCCGGAAACCCGGAAAGCCTGGAGTTGTTCGACGACCGTGGTTGGATCCACAGCGGCACCGCCGCCGAGATGAAAACCCAGGCCGCCACCGCCTATATCGCCGACACCGACACCGGCCTCGCCTCCATCGTGATGCTCTCCACCGGAGACGATGTCCGCGAGGTCAACCTCGCCGTGCAGGCCCACCGACGCGGCCGCGGTATCGCCGACGACGCCCACACCACCGTCTTGTCGGACGAGCTCACCGCCGGTGTCGGCGACACCGTCCTGACCCGAAAGAACGACCGAACCCTGCGCACCCTGGGTGGCCGGCGACGGAACATGTTCGTCCGCAACGGTGACCTGTGGACCGTCACCGCCGTCAACCCCGACGGCTCACTGACGGCGCGCAACAAGGCACACCACGGTTCGATCGTGCTGCCCGCGACGTACGTGCGCCGCGACACCGAACTCGGCTACGCCGCCACCGTGCACCGCAGCCAAGGCATCACGGTCGACACCTCCCACACCGCCGTCACCGGAGCCACCAACCGCGCCGGACTGTACGTCGCCGTTACCCGCGGCCGCACCGAGAACCACCTGTACGTGCCCACCGAACCCGGCGTCACCCAGGACACCGAGGGCATGCACCTCGGTGAACACCAGACCCCGCAGGCGCACGACGTGCTGCGGAAGATCCTCGCCGCCGACAACGGACACAAAGCCGCCATCACCGAAATCCGTGACGCCACCAGGCACGCGAACAGCCCCGAACGACTGCACGAGGCGTACCTCGCCGCACAATCGCGGCTCCGGGATCGGTGGCTCGACCACCTCCTCGGCCGAGCCCTCCCCGCCACGATGCTCGCGACGATGGAAGCGGCACACCCGGGCAGCCTCGCCGCCCTCCGAGCGACCCTCACCGAGATCCACGACCGCGGCGACAGCGCCACCCGACTCCTCAACGACGCCCTCGCATCCGGGGAACTACACACCGCCGGTGACGCCGCCGCCGTCCTCAACAGTCGCATCACCAAGGCCACTGCGAACGGCACCGAGGCCGCACCGGCACTACCCCCGCTGCCGGTCCGGACCCCGCACACCGACAAGGAACTCGACGACTACGCCCGCACCGTCGCCGACCTCTACACCGCTGCCCGCCCCGCCACCGAACACGACGAAGACGGCATCGGAGCCAAGATTCGTCAGTACCAGGACACCCAAGCCCGGCTCGATGTCGAGCGCGTCCGACGGCCCGCCCACGCGGTGTTCGACCCCGACCTCGCGGAACAGATCAGCACCGACGCGTCCGCATCCCGGCTCGGGCGTCAGCTTCACAAGGCAGCGCTCGCAGGCCTCGCGCCTGACGACGTCCTGGCCTGGCACGCACACCAACTCACCGAACAGGGCAAACCGATCACCGCCCTCGCCCTGGCCAGTGACATCGCCCCGGCCGTCGCCGCCGCCACCCGCGACCGCAACACCGCATGGCTGACCGAGCACGAAGAACTACTTTGCGAACACTTCCCGATGGCCGCCGGCAAACTCGACGACCCACGGTGGAACGACGCCGCCAGCCGGATACGGCAACTCACCGAGACCAGTGAGAGGGGCCTCGTCGAGCTGTGCGCCGAGTTGCTCGAGCGGACCGGCCGGTGGAACATGATCGGCGGCCTCCTCGATGCGCTCGACGAGATCGCACCCGCCGGACACCACCCCATCAACCCAGAGGCACCGCACTGGGTCGACTCCCCCGCAGCCGATGCCGAACTCGTAGCTCCCGAGCTGGCCGAACAGCTCCGCACCGAATACACCGCCATCGCCGCCGAACACACCCGAATCCAACGCGTCATCAACCCAACCGCCGACGCCACCGAACTGTCGGCGCCCACCCACGAGTTCAGCTTCGCCGACCACCTGGGACCACGACCCGACGACCGCGCACTCGCCCGCCAGTGGGACCGCATCGCGGCCGAGATCTACGCCTACCGCGACACCTATGACATCACCGACACCACCTCCGTGGCTGGTGACCGACCCGAAGACCGGGCCCAACGCAACCACTACGACACGGTTCACGCCGCCCACGAGGCGCTGCACGACAACCTCGGAGCCCACCAGGAACAGCAACAACGGCACGTCGCGGAGTACGAACACCACATTCAGAACCAGGCGCAGATCGACCATCAGCGTCGGGGGCCCCGGATGTGAGGCACAAACTGGGGTAGTACTGGTCGGCTCTCAGGTCGCATGCGCTGGAATGTAGTAGTGCAACTACTTCACGGGATCGGCCTTCGCGGCTTTCGCAGCTTCCACGGGGACCTACAACTACTTGCCCCCCTGCAGAAAATCAATCTCGTCGCCGGACAAAATAACAGCGGTAAGTCCAACGTCTTGCGGTTCGCCGACCAGATCGATCAACTCCTCAAGGAGCAACCCAAGGATCTTGATGTTCCGCGAACGCAAGAGAAGGCCGTCTTTGAGATCGCGATTGCTCTACCGCCGGCGGAGACGGAGGCAATGATCGAGACTGCGGTCAGTCGCTCCGGCAGGGGTGGAGGAGGGACCCTCGAGAGAAGCTTGCGGCAGTTTCTGGACTCGGACCCAATCAAGATCGGCACCGACATGTGCTGGCTCCGAAAATCTGTGGGTGTCAACGAGTCGGTCGGATACGAAGCCCAAGCGATCGAGATTCTCGAGTCTGGACAAGCGTCGGGAGCTAGCGACCTTGCGATGAATCTCCTTAGCCGCTCTGGTGGCGCTCGCGGGGAGAATGAGAGATGTCTGCTTCAGTATCTTGATCAGAATTTTCTGCAGCGTCCTCGCGTGAAGATTGTAGAAGCGTCACGTCGGATTACCGACGCTGATCCAACGGCGGATGGCGGATCTCCGATGACGGGGGACGGACTGGTGCCACGATTACTGGCCTTGCAGAACCCACCGCTGGACCGTGACCAGGATCGTGAACGGTTCGAGGCGATCAACCGGTTCTTGCAGGCCGTGCTCGAAGAGGACGATGCGCGGCTCGAAATAGCCTTCAACGCGCGCGAGATCAACGTGCGACGTAAGGGGTTGTTGCTCCCCTTGACCCACCTGGGCACCGGCGTGTCCCAAGTGGTCATCCTTGCGGCCGCGGCAACGTTGGAACAAGAGACGTTGATCTGCATGGAAGAACCGGAGGTTCACCTACATCCACTGCTGCAGCGGAAGCTGCTGCGCTACCTACACGACTCGACTGAAAACCAGTACCTGATAGCGACTCACTCAGCTCACATGCTTGATTCACGATTCGCGCAGGTCTTCCATGCGACCTATACCTACGAGTCCGGCACCGAGATCTCTAACGCGGGTAACGCACACCAGCTCGCGAACGTCTGCGCCGATCTCGGCTATCGACCCAGCGACCTACTTCAAACTAACGCTGCAATCTGGGTCGAAGGCCCATCAGATCGTATCTACCTCCGCCACTGGCTCAAACTTATGGATCCTGATCTGCGCGAAGGGATCGACTACTCGATCATGTTCTACGGGGGTAGGCTTCTCAGTCATCTCACCGCGCATGATCCTGAAGTGACTGAATTCATCAGTCTTCGCCGGCTGAACA
This sequence comes from Rhodococcus sp. NPDC056960, assembly GCF_042674125.1. Lineage (NCBI taxonomy): Bacteria > Bacillati > Actinomycetota > Actinomycetes > Mycobacteriales > Nocardiaceae > Rhodococcus > Rhodococcus sp. NPDC056960. Next base: position 36,801 of record NZ_JBHURF010000014.1, read on the forward strand.
GACATCTCGCGATCATGATCGACAGTGATCGGGAGAGCGCCCGCGCGCGAATCAACGACACTAAGCGTCGTGTAGTCGATGAGCTGTCCATCGAAGGCCAGCCTGGGCATTCGTGGGTTACCAAAGGTCGAACGGTCGAGAATTATGTTCCCAAGGACCTTCTCGACGATGTCCTCTCGAAGCTCTATCCAAAGCGGAAATTGACGCCGAACACCGACCAGTGGAGTGACGTCCTCCGTCCCACAGATGAAAAAAAGGCTCCAGACAAGGTGCGGATCGCACGCGAAGTTGCCGAGAGATGGACCGACGGTCTCGTCCATCTCGACCTTCGCGATCGGGTCTTGGAACTGGCAAATCTCATTCGTCAAGCTAACGGAAACCCACCAATCGAAAAGACTGATGCGCCCCGTACGGACCCCAGATGGACGACCGACGCGCCCGATTAGGCGTAAGAAAGAAGGAAGCCGCCGTTCCCAAAGGGCGACGGCGGCTTCAAAAACCCGAACCAAGCCGGGAATATGGCACAAGTGTAGCGTTTCGCGCGTGCTCATTCAAACGACACCCCGGCAACAGGCGGCGCTGGCAGCGGCCACAGCGAATTCTCGCCTTGCCCCGTTTCGACGAGCGTTCGGGGGTCATCAGGTGCCCGCGTTGAGGCTCTACCTTCTCGACGCGAAACTCTCATCCCACATTCACGCCCACCTGCGGATTGTCGAGGTGCTTCTTCGGCAACAGATGCACGAAGCCTTGAAAGGTCGATACGGCGGGCGCTGGTTCGATAATGCCACCGGAGCTGGGCTGTCACGGGAAGGGCGGGACAAAGTCGGACAGGCATACGACGCGCTTGACCCCACAACGCCGTCGTCGACCCGTGCGTGGGCGTCGAACCCCACCGCCTGCCGCTGACAGGGTTGTGGCGGCGTTGATGCTGGGATTCTGGACATCGCTCCTACGAACGCCAAATGATGTCGACCATCAACGAACGTTGTGGGTCCCGGCTCTTGAGGGTTGCTTCAACAACAACCGACGTCAGGGCCATCCGCAGTGGTCCATGACAGACGCCCAGAAGATCTGTCAGCGGCTCAACTGGGCGCGTAATCGTGTGAGTCACTGCGAGAGTGTGGTATTCGGATTCCCACAGCCGGGTCAGTCGCAAGGGGGACAGCTTCGATACAGCCCCAAGAGAATCGTGGAAGACTGCCGAAGTCTCGCAGGCCGGTTCGACGCCGACATCGAATCGTGGATGAGAACTTCCACGGCAGTGGACCACTTGATCGCTGATCCTGCAGCGAAACATGCCCTCGCGTACAGCGGTAGTCAACCGGGTCGGACGATCACATAATGCAGTTCCACGCTCGCGTGGCAGCTTGTAGGACTTTTGATGAGTTCCGGCGTCTCTGCGCTCTCCTGGTTTCAGATTGAGCTCATTTGTGGTGCTAGTGCCAGTTCGCGAGGCGCATATTAACCTCTCAGTCAATCGGAGACACCCGTACGTGCGGTCCGTGCGACGCGAACGTAGCTTTCGAAAAGGTAGTAGTCGTCCGCAACTTCGCCGAGTAATGCAGGTGGGTTTGGAGCTGTTGAGAAGGTGCCTCGGTCACTGGGAAAAGCGACACCAACCTGCGGACCTCTGACCGCGCTCACTGGCAAGTGCCGCGAGCCGTCCCAATCCTCGAGGTTGTCGGCAGTTACGCGAAACGTCTGTACGTATTCGTCAATGAGATGTGCTAGCGCTTCTCGGATGTCTTCGTCCGTGTACCCGGCGTTGCGAGCTCTCTCGACGTGGTCAGTCGTTGCTCGTGAGAAGCGGTGCCGTAACGATTGTTCGAATGCCGACACGTCTTTGATCGCGTCGGAATTTCCGAGCGTCTTCATCGCTCGCAAGGTGGCCTTAGTCAGTGGATCCATCAATCGAAGGAGGTCCATGTATCCGCCATTTACAGGTGTTCGATGCGCGGGATTACGCACGTCGCTGGCATAGCGCTCCAACTCGTCGGCAATTTTGTCGATCGCGGCTGCGAATCGCTCCGCGTGCGCTTGCCTACGTTCTTCGCGTGCCAGCCTTCGATCGCTGTCGAGTTGGGTGCTGAGCGCGTGGACCGCGAACCAGAGAGCGGCGCCGGCCACTAGAAGCGGTAGTCCGACGTTGGCCAGCCATTCGCTGCTCCACAACACCGACCAGAAGTTGGATAGGGCTGTTTGTACTCCCGCAGGTAGAGACACCTTTGGGAGTATGCCGGTTGTCTGTCTCAATGGTGACACCTTCGCGGTGGAGCAAACGCACGGGGTGTGCCCGCCACGGCACCAAAGGCTGGTCCCAGGCGGAGGCAACCAGGCCGTACTGCCGTGACGAGCACGTGAAGCGCTGGCCGGATCGCCGGTTTGAGCTCGCTATGTGGTGGGCGAGACCGCGGCGGCACCGTCGGTTGGCCGGCGCTTCAGTTCGGGGACGGCTATTGGGCTCGCACGTACTGGCCTGCGTCGTCGTCGTATTCGTATCGGGCATCGCCGATGGTGAACGCCGAGAAATCGTCAGCGGGGTCTTCGGCAACCGCGAGTCCGGTATCGATCGCGGTGATGGCTTCTTCCATACTCAATGTCACCGCAGCATCGGAGGCCGCGGAGTCCAGATCTGTCGGGAAGCCTGCATTTGGCGATTCGGACCGCCGCCTGACATCGGTGTCGACGAACTCGGCGATGGTGGTCAGGGTGTGGACCCTGGCCGGGGTGAACCCGCAGGCATCCTGGGTGCATTGTTCGAAGTCGGTGATCGCCGTCATGCGGGCCATCATCGGGCGCAGTACCTGGTAGTGCCATGCGGCGGGACCGTGGTGGTACGGGTCCTTCGTCTGTTGGTAGGACGACCGGTGGGCCACCATAGCCGCGGTCAGTTCCTCGACGAGTGCGCTGTGTTGGAACCAGCAGGGCCGGATGTCGCGGCCGAAGTCGTAGCGCTCACGCAGCCATTCGACCCAGTGGATGAGTTCGACCCACAGTTCCGACGCAGCCTGCTGATCCAGGTGACGCCAATCAAATGGTCCGGGCCGGTACGGGGGAACACTCATCACACGACTGCTTTCGCGGCGTACTCATCGAACAGTGCCTGGTTGGCCTCGACTCGTTCCTTGATGTTGGGGACATCCCACACTGCCGGGAGGTGCAGTTTTACCGGCGCCATGCCCCGGGCGAGCAGCAATCCCTGATCGGCAGGCATCTGCCGGATCTGGTCGACGGGCATCCGCGGCACTGACCGTGGCGGAGCTAGGGGGCTGGTGTACTCGTCGCGGTTGCCGAGCAGCCGGGAGATCGACGCCAGCTCCTGGTCGTCACCGAGACCGGGGAGGATCAGACGGACCGGAGATTCGGTGGTCAGCCGGCGGCCGGCGACCCGCCCCCACCGGTCTTCGTTCTGGTTCGCGCTGTGCACGACCGCCCAGATCTGGATACCGCGGGCCCCGGAGTCGGTGATGAGCGAGGGCATGTTCGGGATCGCGGCGACGTTGTTCATCTCGTCGAGGACCATCCGCAGCGGTGGGTCGAGCCGGTCGTCCGGGTTGCTCAGGCCGTGGTGCTTGGCGACGTGATACAGCTCCGCGGACAGGACGGTGGTGAACGCGGCCGCGGAGCGGCTGTGCCCCTCGGAGACCAGGTAGATCGTGTTATTTCCCTCGGTGAGCAGGGCTTTCAGATCCGCGGACTTGCCCTGGGGGACGTTGACCGCGTTCATCAACGCCGGCGACGCCAACGGCTCGAGCAGCCGGGTGCAGGCGCTGATCACATCGTCGGAGGAATCGGACTTCGACCCGAGGGCCTGACCGAGTTCGGCGTCCCAGTCCGGCAGGTCGACCGAGAGGACGTCGCGGACGGGTTTGACGGTCCGCGAGGACGCCCACACCTTCACCGTGCGCAGATCCACGCCGGTCACCGCAGCCGCATACAGGTAGCCGCGCATCAGCATGGCGGCCTTGCCGTTCCAGTACCCGGAGTTCTTGGTGTCGTCCATCGGCATGGCCTGCACCAGTGCTTCCGCCCGGCGCAACGCCACCTCGGGGTCTTCGCAGCCGTCGAGGATCGACCACCGCATCTTGTCCGGAAACGCGGTCAGCCCTTCCGGGTCGAAGACCCCGACCTGACCAATCTCGCGGCGTTCGGCCCACGTCGAGCGCAGCAGGTCACCGCGGGTGGTGGTGGCCACGACCGGCCCGACTGCGCTGGTGACTCCCTGCCAGCACACCCGCCAGGTCTTACCCGAACCGGTGGGACCCTCGACGAGGAGCCCGTCCCGGTATTGCAGGTACACACCTTCCTTCTTGGCGTCGTAGAGCGACCCGATCCTGGTGGTCGCGGAGGCGGCGTCGATCTTGCGGAGCGGCACGTCGGCGAGTGAGGCGCGGGTCTTCTTCGCCTTCTTCACCGCTTCCTTCTCGCTGACGCCGTGGCGCACCAGCTCGGCGCGATCAGCGAACCCCTCCCCCCGAACCCGCTGCGCGGCTTTGCGTATCGCGAGCTTCGACGACACATACGCCCCGGCCAGGATGCAGGCCAGCGCGAGAATCCCGATGCAGGTCCAGGTCAGTACCGGTCCCCCGGGTCGCGATCCTTCGGGCCAGGCTGCTGCCGGAGCGCCGGGCGAAAGGAACAAGCCTTTGAGGACGTCGAGGAACCCGTACACACCGGTGGGCAATGCGCCGCCGTGACCGGCGAGGACACCGGAGAGGTAACCACCACCGACCACGCTGACCACGACACTGGCGGCGACGCTTACTGCCGGGAAGAACCCGAACGGGACGACCCTCGGGGCCGGGGGCTGTTGTGCGGTATTCACGACGGGTCCCCCATCGGGTCGGAGGCGTTCAGGTGGCGGCGATCGGTGTACGCGTCCGTGAGCTGCTCGGCGGCGGAGAGGGTCGCGATCGCGATGCATGCGATGCCCGAGACGGTCAGTGCCCCGGCGGCGGTGACCATGGGTGCCCAGGCGTTGGGCATCACCCGGGAGAGGGCGTCGACCAGTGGGTCGCGGAGTACTGGGGCGAGAGCGGGCAACCACAGGAGGGCGGCGGTCGAGACGGCGATGACCAACCGGGTGATGGCGTCCTCGATGAGCTGACGGGTCATGCTGATGCTCCCTTGATCACTTCGTCGGTGTCTGTGAGGGCGATTTCGGTGTCCGAGCGGACGTGTTCCATCAGGATCGGGTCGGCCTTGCCGTATTTGACCAGGCAGTGGCCCTTGTCGAGGGACATGATGATGTCCACCGATCCCGGTGGCAGGTGGTACATCCGGGCGGTCTCCTCGGCGTCCTCGAGCCGGTCCTGCCCGTAGAGGAAGACGATGCCCGCCTCCTTCATCAGCGCCCGCGCCGGTGAGTCCGGCGGCAGGTCGGAGATGTGGTGGAACGCGGAGACGGTAGACAGTCCGAGGCCGCGGGAGAGTTTCATGTTCTCGCGGAACACCTTGCCGGTGGATCCGTCGGCGACGTGCCAGCCCTCTTCGACCAGCAGCAGGGTCTGCTTGTGGTCGGCCGAGCGGGAGGCGAGGACGTTCGCGAGCCAGGTGTTGATCACGGTCATGATCACCCGCAGCGCCGGTCCCTTGGTGGGCAGCGCCGAGACGTCGAAGTGCACGAACGGGTGCTCGAGTGCCTCGCGGATCTCCGGGGAGGTGGCCTCGTCGACCAGGCCCTTGAGGTCGCCCTCGCAGAGCCGGCGCAGCGCCAGGCCGGGGTCGAGGCCCCACCGGCGGGACTCGTCCGCCCACAGCGGGCCGAGGACGTCGGCGCTGTCGGGGCTGGGGTTGAGCAGTTCGTCGGACAGTTCGATGAGGATCGGTTCGCGGTTCTCGGCGCGGGCACGGGCGCCCACGACCTTGAGGGCGAGGTCGACTGCGCCCTTCTCCTTCTCGGTCAGCTCGCGGCCCATCGTGTCCTCGGTGACGGCGCCGACCAGGGCTTCCTGACCGGCGGGGTCGACGCCGTCGACGCGGGCGCCGCCGGAGGCGATCGCCGGGTCGAGCAGGTTCAGTCGCATTCCTTGGGTGCCGGTGCGGAATCGGATCGAGCGGGCGCCGAGGAACTGGGCGATGCCGCTGTATTCGCCGCCCTTGTTGCCCTGGCGCTTCTTGTCGATGACCACGACCTGACGGCGCAGCGTCAGGGGGCGCAGGCACATCGCGGTCTTGATCAGCGAGGACTTCGCCTTGCCGATGTCCCCGATGACGGCGACGTTGATGTTCTCGATTTCCGAGCCGTACAGGGCGAACGGGTCGGTGATCACCATCGACTGGGAGATCTTGTTCAGCCCCGTCATCAGCCCCTCGTGGCGGACCGAGCGGCGGGAGGTGGCCAGGTTCAGCGCTTCGCCCTGCCTGGTGGAGGTCCACGAGCCTTCGACGCGGACCTCGTACCAGCCCCACCGGTCGAGCCACTTCTTCCGGGTCGGTGCCGCCCGGCGGGCGACGGTACGGGGGATCTCGTCATAGGCCTGCGCGACGGCCACCTCTTCCGGGGTGACCGCGCGGATCTTCTTGCGGCCACCGCCGAACCACCAACGGCGGGCGGCTTTCCGGCCGGGTTCCCGAGGGGTGCTCGGGGCTTCGGGGGTGGTGATGGTGTCACTGCTCATCATGGTGGTAGCTCCAGTTCAGAGGAGTCGGGTGGACTTCGCGCGGGTGTGTTTGGTGGCCGCCAGACCCCGACCGAGCGGCAGGGTCAGGAACATCGCGACGTCGTGCCGCTGGTTCTGCCATTCGATTTCGGAGATGCCGCACTCGTCGGCTGCTTGTTCGACGCGCATGCAGGCCCGCAGTGCGTCGTCCTCGTCGCGGCCGGTGACCGAGAGGGCCATCGAGTAGATGACCCCGTGATGCCCGGTTCCGGGTTTGAGGTCCTCACGGCGGCGTGCGGAGGCGCTGGCCATCACTTCGGAGGTGCCGTCGGTGGTCTTGCCCTTGCGTTCTTCGTCGATCTGCTTGGCCCGGTCCTGGGTGGCGTCGACCTTGGCGGCCTCGCGTGCCTTGGATGCCTCGACGAAGTCCATCCGCACCATCACCGTCCGGATCGTGGGGGCGGCGGGGATCTCGTCGTCCCCGGGATCGGGGGCGACCCCGGTCAGCAGCGGCGCCAACCACAGCGGGCCGAGTTCGACCGGTTCGATGGATCGGGCCGGGATGGTCCCGACCCGGGTGTGCCAGTTCCCTGCCACCTCCACGGTGTCCTCGCCGCCGACGTAGGAGGGCCAGCAGTTCTCCCATCGCACGCCCTTGTGTGATTCGAGCGGGAAGGTCGGATCGAGGCAGGAACGGATCACCGCGCAGGCCCGCTGCTCGCCGTAGACCTCGACCCGGCCCATCTTGGCCCGCTCGAGCGCGGCGACCGCCCGCATCGTTTCGTCCCGGATGACCTGCGCGATACCGCCGATCAGGGGTGCGTCCTTCCGGCGGGCCACCCGGGCGCCCTCGGACAACAGGTCCCCCGACTTGGGCAGGATCAGCACGACGTAGGCGCGGTGGCCCTCGGAGTAGGGGCGGATCCGGTCGATGAGCTGGCCGTAGGAGGCAATCGCGGGCAGCACCTGCTCGGCGGCCGGTCCCAGGGCCTGGATCTGTTCGGCGACCCAACTCTCGTGCGGGATCAGATCTTCCGGGACGCTGCGGTGCAGGATCTCGATACCGCGGACGAAGCTGCTGCGTTTGGCGAAACTGGCGAGGGTTCGCCCGAATGCCGATGAGGTCACCGCCCACTCCGGGTCGCCGCGCAGCCCCTCGGCGAGACCCTGCATCGCGATCATCACCGAGTAGTAGTCGTTGTCGCCGGGAGTGCGGTGCTCGACGATGAACATGTCGTCGAGTCCGGTGCCGGTCAGATCGACCGGTTCGGCCCGGTAGAGCGGGACCGGCTTGTCCCACCCCGGATCGGAGTCCGGGTCACCGAACCGCGAATCGGTCGGGTTGACGAAGATGTGCTCACCGCGCTTGCGGCGCGCCTTGTTCCGGATTTCCTTTGCCTTGCGGCTGCCGTAGGACTCGCGGTGATCGATCTCGAGGGTGACCGCGAGAACCGACAGGATCACCAGCAGATCGAAGAGAAGAACCTGCCAGGACGAGCCGACCACGAAGAGTGCGGCGAGCGCGACGACGAGGGTGGCGCACCAGGAGATCACGACCGGTTCGGGGAACGGGAGGATGCCGCGCCGGGCGACTTCGCGGCCGAGGACCGCGGTGCGTTGCTGGTGCATCAGTTGTCTCCGTCCGCGTGTTCGGGGGCGTTCTGCGCCGCTGAGGCGGTCTTGTTCATCGCCGCGCCGGCCGCGGCGAGCGCGATCGGGGCGACCATCCCGGTACCGACCCCGGCCGCGGCGCCGACCAGCTTCTTCTCCGCGCTGCCCATCACCGCGCTCGTGGCACCGGACTTGCTGCCGTGGCCACCGGATGCGGACTGCGTCTGGTGGCTGGTGTTCGCAGCGTGGGTGCTCGACGCCGACTGCTGGTCGGCCGGCGAGGGAGCGTGCCCGCCGCCCGGACCACCCACGGCGGATGCACCGGCGCCGGCGTTGTCGCGGCCCGGTGCGGTGGCGGCGCCGCGGTTGTGGTCGCCGGCACCGCCACCACCGGCGGCCGCCATCTGGTACATCCCGGCGCTCGAGCCGATGGTCTGCCCGGCCGAGGACCCGCTCGATCCGAAGTCCGCGGAATCGGAGGAGGTGGGCAGGACGGGTCCGTACTTGAGCAGCGAGAACGGGGCCAGCCCGATCATCACGAAGCACACCGCGATCAGCGAGAGCTGTCCCAGGGATTCGAGTTCGCCGTCGTCGGCCACCGAGCCTTCGGCAGCGGTGTTGATGACGGAGAAGATGCCGCCGAGCAGCAGCAACAGCAGGGGCTTGGAGAACACGACGCCCAGGAACGTCATCACCGGGCGGAGGGCCTTCTTCCGCCAGACCGGGTGTACCCACATACCGAAGGCGATGGCGGACACGATCGCCAGCAGCGGCAAGGCCGCCGCGTGCATCAAGAACCCGAAGAACATCGACATCGCACCGAGGAACAACAGCCCGAAACCCACGATCGCGGCGATGGGGCCGCCGACCATCGTGGAGTCGGTCAGCGGCCCGAGGACCGCCGAAATGTTGGTGATCACCTCGTCGGTGGTGGTGCCCAGCATTGCGACGATGCCGTTGGTGAGTTCGTGGGCCAACGAGATCACCATCTGCGCGGCACCGGGGGCGAACATCATCGCGATGATCCCCGCCGGCAGGTAGCCGAACAGGTCCTTGGCCAGCTCCATCGGCGGTCTGCTGCCGTCGGAGGCCTTGTGGATCGCCAGCAGCGTCATCAAGGCCATCACCAGGATCCCCAGCCCCGCCGACGCCGCGTAGATCGCGAGGAAGGACTGGTTTCCCGCGTCGAACTCCCCCACTCCGGCCAAGCCGTGCAGCACCGCGGTCGTGGTCGAAATCGATCCGGCCTTGAGCTTGTTCGCCCAGGAATCGACCACATCGGACGGATCATTGACGAAGTCGACGACCTTGGCGGCCGCACCGACGGTGTGGTCCCAGACCCAGGTGAAGCCGTCGGCGAACATCTTCCCCGCCTTGTACTGCGGGGTCGCCTTGAACGCGGACTCGAGGGCAGTACCGAGCCGGTCGGAGAAGCTGGTGTTCTGGTCGATCCAGTTCATGGTTCCGCCGAACAGGGCACCGATCTTGGTGTTCCACGCCGTGCAGGCGGTTTTGTCGTCCATGCGGTTGGTCTTGTCGCAGTTGACGAACATCGCGTGCATGCACAGCACGTCAGGAGCCCCTGAGTTGCAGGTGTCGTCCCACGCGTTCGCCGGAACCATGTCGGCGTGCGGCTGCGCCTTCATGGCTTCGAGCGATGCCGGATCGGGGGTCTTGGCCCAGTCGAACCCCCAGGTGCTCGAGGTTGTTGTGGTCCACCTCGCGACGTCGTCGGCGCACGTGGGCGCCGGTGGCTGCATCCCGGTGTCCCCGGCCGGGTAGACATCCGGGTACACCGCGCCGAGCACGGACTCGTCGGTGATCGACAGGACGGCCTTCTTGTTCGCCTCGACATCGAGAGGGACACCGGTGATTCCGGATTCTTGTCCGCCAGCGTCGACCACCGCCTGAATCAGCACCGGGTCCTTGGTCAGGTTCAGGGTCGGCGCCCACATCGCCAGGCGGACATCATCGGAGGCGGTCCAGTACAGCAACCGCTTCTCCTCGGTCATCACCGAGCCGACGTACTGGCCGATGTCACCGCCCTTGTCCTTGCAGTCCCCGGTGAACCAGGGTGCGGACTTGAATTCGTCTGTCCCGGCGACGAACTGTTTCAAATCCGCCGGGAAGCCCTCGGGCAGTTCCTTGGCCGACTTCGTGGCAGCCGACCCACCGGGACCCGCCTCCGGCACCGCGGTGGGCTCGGCCGCAGCCGGAGTCGAACACAGCAATGCGGGCAGGACCAGGGCGAAGAACGCCAGAATGAGTGTGCGCCACAGCATCGGCCCCACCCCTTAGTTGACGTAGAACGTGTAGAAGCCGCCCGCACCCTGCTGGGCGAGCGGGGAATCAGCGGCCGGGAACTGGGCGTCCTTAAGCTCCGGTCCGCTGGCGAAACTCCAGTCCACGGCCTTCCAGTCGTCGCCCTCCCACACCAGCTTCACCGTGGTCGTGGCATACACCGACAAGATCCCGACCTTGTCGGTGTCGGCACTGATCGGTGCCTGACTCACGCCCATCCCCCACTCCGACACCGTCGCCGCATCCTGGGTGAAGTCGGTGACGGTCACGATCAGCGGGACATTGTTGACTGTCCCCTTCGATTCCTCGCGGCCGCTGGCCGAGTCGAGGACCGTGGTCAGAGCTGTGCTCGGAGAGGAACCGACGGCGAGTTCGCGCAGCTTCGCCCCGTCGACCCGGCCCTGGTCGGTCTGTCCGAGGGCCTGGATGAAGTTCACCGCCGCCGTCTGCGCGCCGGCCTGATCGCGGGTGTAGCCGCGGGGCACACCGTCGATGATCGTGTTCGGCCCGTGGGCGGTGCGGATCGCGTCGGAGCCGGTGGCCTCGTCCTTCCCGCCGCTGGAGGTCACCGCGATGATCAGCGCGACCACCAGCAGCACCGCCACACCGATCACGGTCGGCAGCACCCACTTACGGCCACCTTTGGACGGTCCGCTGGTGCCCGTTGCGAAGGTCGGTCCCGTCGTTGAGCTGGTGCTCACTGAGGAAAAGTCTTTCGGCATTCGAGTTTCCTTGTCTGCTGGAAGTGTTGGTGGTCAGAAGACGGCTGGTTCAGCCGCCGACGACGAAGAGGATGGCGCCGATGATCACGCCGCCGCCGGCGAGGCATCCGAATGCCACCGCTGCGACCTTGGCTTCGGATGCGGCGTCCGACATTTCGGCGCCGTATCCACCGGCCCTTGCTGCCCGCATCTTGTAGATCGCGGTGAAGAACTTGATCGCCGAGGCCCCGAGCAGCACTCCCCAGATGGAGCCGAAGATTCGTACCCACACGTTGTTGAAGGCGGGGCCGAGCAACTCCATGCTCGGTGTGACGCCGTCGGTCGGGTTTTGGATCTGCGCTGCCGCGGGGCCGGCCGTGAGCACCGTCATGGTCAGCACGGTCACCGTCGTCGTGGCCGCGGTGAGCAACCGGCGGGCCGCAGTGCGGCGCGGTGGCAGGGCCATGACTTCTCCTTCGGTGGTTGTCGTGGTGGGTCGGTGAGCTGCGGCGTTCATCGGCGGCGTCCTTTCGGTGGGTTGGTGGTGCGGTCCCACAGCGGGGTGGGTTCCGGGTGCGGTTCGCGGCGCGGGTAGGGCGAGTCGGGTTCGGCGTACCGGACCGGCTGCTGGGGAGAGGACTCGCCGCGGCTGTAGCGTGGTTGCCGCCGCGGCGCGTCCGGTGGGCGCTGCATCTGCTGCGGGGCGTACGAGTCGGACAACGTCTGCGGCCGCCCGTAGGCGCTGTGGGCCAGCAGGTCGGCGATACCGGCGGCCACATTCGTGTAGGCCTCCAGCGTGCCCGCCGCCAGCCGGTCGTGTACGAGACGGTTGCCGGTCGCGAACTGCGGCTCATACGGCACCCGAATCACGTGCTCGATGCCCAGGTGCCCAAACTCTTTCACGATGCCCTCCTCGAGGCTCGGGTCCGATTCGGGGGTGACCGTGGTCAGCACCACCGCCGAGCGCACCAGGTGCTCGAAGCCGCGGGCGGCGATGCCCTCGAGCATCCGGTATGCCTGCTGCGCCATGTCCCGGCGCAGCGGCACCGGCACCACCAGCAGGTCCGAATGCTCGACCGCCCACAGCCAGTTCGGGGCGAGCGGGTTGTTCCCGGTGTCGATGAAGATCAGATCCCGGTGCCGACGCAGCACCGCCATCAGGGCCGCGCACTCGTCCCAGCCGATCCCCCGTTCGCGGATCGTCGAGTTGTCGGCGGCGAGGACTTCGTCGAGGGTCGGTTGCAGGCGCAGGTACCGGCCCAGCACACCGGACACCGCGGCGGCCGAGGCCAGCTCGCAGGCGTGCTCGAGCACGTCCCACGGCCCGAGTTCCGGATCGGTGGTGCGGGCGGCCCGGTCTCCGAGGGTGCCGGTGGCCTCGTTCGCATCCCAGGCGACGACGCCGCGGCCGCGGTGTCGGCCGAAGGTGTTCGACAACGCCAGCGTGGTCGGTGTCTTCCCGGCCCCGCCCTTGAGGCCGAGCACCGATACGACCGAGCAGCCCGGCAGGGACTGCTGGATCCGGGTGATCGAGGTGCGGAACCGGGCCTCGGCCGAATCCGGCTTGGGGAGCATCCGCAGGCCGGTGGCGGCGTTGAGCTTGCCGCGCCATCCCCAGGTGGCGGGGGTGGTGTCGGCGCCGGTGTCGGGGTCGAACAGTCCCGCGCCGGAGCGGACAGGGTAGGGCTCGGTCACCGGTTCCTCGTTCGCGGCCAGGGCGTCCTGGCCGACCGCGTACGGGTCGGCGAATTGCTGGTGGTGGTCGGTCGTGTCGTATTCGGCGGCCGCCGCATCGCCCGTGGCGGCGGGGGTGTCAGGTTCGGGTTCGGGTTCGGGTTCGGGTCGGGTTTGGCGCTTGAGCCGCTGGGTGCGCAGGTTCACTGCGTTCTCGGCGCCGTAGTCGTCGGTGTGGTCGTTCTCGTTTCGCGCTGGTGTGCTCACGAGGGTTCCTTCGGGTGGGCTGGCGAGCGGGTTCTGGGCAGGGTCGTCGGTCATTGGGGACGCCCCGCTACTGCTGGTCAGTGACGAGGAGGTCGGTCAGCCGGATCGCCTGCCATGCCTGGTAACCGGGGCGTTCGCAGTACTCGCACGCCGGGTTGGCGTCGGTGATGTCGAGTTCGAGGGCGACTCCGGCCTTCGCTGCGGTGCCGGCCAACCGGTTTCCGTCGAGGTGCGGGTTGCTGATGTGCAGGAGCAACCGCACCGCGTCGAGGCCTTGCGCCTCGCGGACTTTGCCGGCCAGGAACACCGCCTTGCCCGCAGCGGAGTTGTCCGCCGAGTCCTGATCACCGGCGCGGTAGATGGTGTCCTTCTCGTGGAAGGTGCCGTACCAGGCGGCGTCGTTGACGGCGGCGTCGCTACCGTCATTGACTGCCGGGCCGGGGAGCACCGCGAACGAGCCGCGCTCGTCGCCGGCCGCATAGAGCTCGACCAGCGGGGCTGCGACGGCGGCCGCGGCGACGGCCTGCTGGCGGGCCGCGGTTTCGGTTTCGCGTTGGGTGTCGTAGTCGATGTCGAGCTGCTTGTAGAGCTCGCGCTTGATCTTCGGCCACATCGACCGGGACAGAAGCTTGTTGGTCTGCGCCCAGCTGCGCAGGGCCGCCGTGTCGGCGCCGCGGAGCTCCTCGGCTGCCCCGCGCACCGCGTGCGCGGCCTGGTCCCATTCATCCGCTGCTGTGGCTGTCGCCATTCTCGTGTCCTTTCTTCGGGGGTTTCCGCCCGGTGCCGGGCAGTTCTGGTGGTGTCGTCCGCTGTCGGTGCGGGTCAGCGTTCGGAGATCTTGTCGACCTCCCACTCGTCGGCGGTGCGGCGCAGAAGCACGTTCGCGGTGGTGGATCGGGTGCCGACCTCCCTGCCGTCGGGGGTGCGGGCGGTCTGGGTCACCACGAACACCCGGTACGCCTCGGTGGCGGTTTCCTCGGGGACCAGCTCCGGGGACGCGGCGACGTCGGCGGTGAGCGTGGCGTGTTCGGTGGCCCACTGGTTCCATTGCGCGCCGGGGCCGGTCACCGACGTCGTCGAGGTCACCGCGTCGACCAGGCGGGGCGAGAGCAGCGGGGTGGCCCGCGCGGCAGCGTCGTTGGGGCCGCGGTCGGTGTTGGTGTTCCAGCCGAACCACACCGTCAGCGCGGCCCGGGCGGTGGCGTCGGGGCTGGTCCGGTCGACCCCGGCGGCCTCGGGCGGCAGGGTTCGGGCCGCCGACGGTGGGGTCACATCGGCGGTGGTGTCGGTGCCGGGTGTCCACTGCTGGGCGCGGGCACCGGTCGTCGCCGCCGTGGTCCCGTCGCTGGCCGGCTCCTGCGCGGAGCACCCGGCCAGCAGCACCGCGGCGCACGCGGCGACACTCAGGGCGGCTCGGCGCCGGATCGGGCCGATCGGTGCGGTGCTGCTGGTCATGGGTGGTGTCCTTTTGCGGTGTTGGGGTCAGGCGGCGGTGGGCAGATCGGCGGCGAACGCGGAGGCGGCCCGGCGGGGAATGTTCTTGACGTAGGCGAGGGTTTCGGCGTTCTGGCACACGCCGCCTTGGCGGGCGGTGGCGCCGGGGCCGCAGTTGTACATCGACAGGTAGAGCTCGGTGAGGTCCCCGCGGATCTGTCCGGCGGCGAGCATCTCGGCGGCGATGTCGGCGAGTTCGCAGTCGTAGGCGGCCTGGGTCATCACCGCATCGGGGATGCTGCGGGTGTCCTTGCGGCCGTCCCCGTCCCCGTCGACCGCTTTCGCCGCCCACGTGCCGGGGAGGAACTGGGTGGGCCCGTCCGCGCCGGAGCCGGCGTTGTGCGCGCCCACGTCGAACTGGGATTCGTTCTCGATCTGCGCGGCGATGATCGGGGCCGGGACCTGCGGGCAGGTCGCGGCGGCCCTGATGATCCACGGCTCGAACGCGGGGGGTACCGAACCCGGACGCAGCATTCCGCCACCGGATCGGGGTGCGGGGGCACCGGCGCACGGGCCCGTGGTCGGGGCAGGTGCGGGAGGGCCGCCGGGCACGGCGCCGTAGAGCTGGCCGGGAGCGGGGAAACCGTGCCCGTCGAGGGTGACGTGGACGTGGTCGAAGTGGTTCTGTGTCGGGGATCCACGGTCTTCCATGAGGTTTCCCTCACCGGCGGCGGGCCGGTACTGCTGACGCCAGATGATGTACTGGACGTGGAAGAGGTCCTTGTTCGCCATCACGTAGTCGGCGACCGCATCGCCCAACGCCTTGCCGCCGGGGGTGTCCCAGTTCGGGATCATGATGTCGGCGGCCCGCCCGGAGGGATGGTCGGGAAAGGTGTCCGCAGGGCGCCATCCGCCGATGGTGTCGACCTCGGGGAAGGTCGCGGCTACCGCCCGCGCCACCCGGACGGTGTCGACCTGCCAGTGTGCTTCCGAACCCTTGGTGGCGGACAGTGCCGCCATCTCCGTGTCGCTGGCGGCGGCCAGCCGCACCTGCGGTGCCGGTGGCGCAGGTGCCGCCGGGGTGGGAGCGGCCGAGGCGCCGTGCGAGGCCAGCCACGGCATCGGGTCGATAGCGGTGCCTCCGGACAGGCGCCCGCCGGGCCAGACCTCGAAATGCAGGTGAGAGCCGGTCGATTCCCCATTGCTGCCCATCGCGGCGATGTGCTGGCCCGCGGTGACCTTCTCGCCGGTCTTGACCAGCACCCCGTCGTCGTACATGTGGCCGTAGACGGTCGAGACCTTGCCGCCGTCGATCTCGCTGTCGAGGACGATCCAGTTACCGAACCCGGTCGCCGGTCCGGCCGCCGTGACCACCCCGTCGGCGGCGGCGTAGATCGGTGTCCCGGCCGGTCCGGCGAAGTCCACACCCTGATGGAAGGTGCCCCACCGCGGGCCGAACGGTGAGGACAACTCGTACTGGCCCTCGGCGGCGGGCATCCGAACCGCCCCGGTCGGGCCGGGGGTCGCCGACCGGGTCGGGACACAGTCGGTGGGCGTGGGTGGGTTGTCGCTGCCCAGCACCAGGAACCCGGCCATCACCACCACGGCCGCGAGGACTGCGGCCGTGGCTTTGATGCCGGTGTTCGAGGAGCTGGGTGCATCACCCATCGTCTGGTCCTTTGCGTGTGTCGTTTCCTGGCCCGCCCGGCCGCGAAGGTCAGCAGCAGTGCGCTACCGCGCACTCGGATCTCCGCCGGTGGGAAGCGCTCTCGCCCAAGAGGTGTCCCACCTGCGGATGATGTGAGGTGCCGGCTACCCTCCGATCGCTTTGGTCGCGATGTCCACCACGACCTGCAGAGCGGTGCGTTTCCCGTCGATCAGCCAGGTGTTGTAGGCCTCGTGGACCTTCGATCCCAGAAAGCTTGCCGCGGTGAATCCTTCGTCGAGGAGCGCGGTGAGGTTCATGGCATTGGGTGAGGTCGCTGCGCTGAGCGCGGAGTTGCCCAGTCCCACGAAGTCGCTGTTTGCGGCCTGTGCGCCCATCAGCGTGGTCAGTGCATCGGCGGGGGCGTGCAGCTGTTCCGGAGACATCTTCTGGCCTGGAACGACGACTCCGAGTGCGACGTTCGCCAGGTCCAGCCCCAGTGGCAGCAGTTGTCCGAGCGCGAGGAGATTGCCGGTCTCGGCGACCTGCCAGGCCACTTCCTGAACTTGGCCGATATCGCGCGCCAGCCGGATGACGTCGACGTTCCCGAGCAGATCGAGCACCATCGACGCGATCGCTGCCGTTCCGGACGGGTCCGGGATCAGCCGGATCAGCTGGGAGAGCGATTTCACGTCGACGCCGGCCGCCATCTTGACCAGCGGCGAGAGTTGGTTGTTCAGCTCGCCTGCCACCTGGTGTGCGGCCTTGATGTTCCCGGCCAGCAGATGTCCGACCAGGGCTTGCAGATGCGTCACCACACCCGGGTAGTCCACCGACGTCACACCGGCCACCACGTTCAGGATCTGGTTGATGATGGTCACCGGCTTGATCGCCGAGAGCACCGATGTCGCGGTCTGGAGTTGATCGATCGGGGTGTTCGCGATCGGCGCGAGTCCCGTGGACAACTGCTGCGCCGGTGCGCTCAGGTCCGCATACGAGGCGGGGGTTGCCGCAGCCGTGGTCGGTGCGCCGCTACCCGAAGTGGACGAGAGGATGGTGTTCGCCATCTGCACGACCGAATCGGCGGCATTCAGCACTTTCGGAATGTCGACTTGGTCCAACGTATCGACCACCGAGTTCGTCACCGCCTCCGGCGAATCCGCCGGAGCCTCCCGCAGACCTGCGCGGGCCGCCGGATTCGCGGCCAGCCACGCGCCCGTCTCGGCGATCGGGGCGAGCGTGCCCTGCACGAGCTGGGCCTGCTGACGCACCGCTGCGACATCAACGGACTGCGACATCGAATTCGGAGCCGAGGCGGACTGGAGTCGGTCGACGGCCGAGACCAACGACTGCGCCGCACCCGGTGCGGACGCCAGATCGGCGATCCCGTAGTCGGAGCTCACTCCGGTGATGAACTGGCTGGCGTCGCCGCCGGACGGTGTGGCATTCGTGGTCGTGGCGGTTTCCGAGATCGGGGCGGTCGTGGTGGTGGCGGCCGCGGATGCTGCGGTCGGCGCCACCGCGCCGGGCGGATTGGCCAGTACCCGTCCCAACGAGGCGAGGAACGTGTCCTGGCCGGCATTGGTGTTGCAGTACTTGTCGCCCGGGTTGCAGATATCGAACACCCGGCCCGACAGCGCACCGAACCCTTCGGCTGCGGGGCCGGCGATGCCCTGGCCGTCGAGCTTGGGCCCGACCAGCTGGGAGCCTTTCGTGCCGTTCTTCGGGTTCGCCACCAGCACCACCGAACGGATGGCCGAGGCGGGAACCGGGCCGCGGCCGGCGCCGATGTTCACCGCGACGTCGTTGGCGACATCGGCGCCCTGCGAGTAACCGGCAAGGACGAAACTCGACGCAGGGCAGCGTGCCATCACATTCGATACCGACTGCACTCCACCGGTCTTCGACGTCGCATACGACATGCCGGTTTGCACGAACGCCTGCGCCGCGTAGTTCGGGTACACCGTTTCGATCGAGGCGCCGTAGCGCTTCTCGAGTTCTTCGCCGACCGACCCCAACAGCCCCGCCGGTCGCGACGGATCCGCGGCCGCCGTCGTTTCGGTCGTTCCCGGGACCAGTACCGCGATGAACCGTGCGCAGTCGTTGCCCACGGCCGCGGCCGCCGGTACCGGTGACATCACCGCGGCCGCGGCCGCACCAGCAATCATTACTGCGGTAGAAACCCTTTTCCGCATCATCAGCTACTTCCCCACGGATTCGACGGACGCGATGAACACCCGGCCATCGACCACAGCGGTCGTGACCTTCTGCAGGTACTGCTTCTCTTCGCCACCCGGCGCGTACTCGGTCAACCCGATCGAGTACGTGTCCGGGGCAATACCGGTGACCGTGAGGCAGTACGTCGTCCCTGCCGGGACCGAATCGATACCGCGCTGAACGGCTTCGGCCGAATTGAACGGGACACCCGGTGCGACCAGGGCCCGCACCGCCGCACCGGATCGCTGCACGTAATAGGCGTGCTCAAATGCAGCGATCACGCCCTCTGCACTGGCCTGATCGCCCTGCGCGGCCGGACACCCAAGCTCGGGAGCCGTCGACGTTGATGACGGCGGAGCTGTTGTGGGGGCAACGCTGTCCAGCGAGACCGGGTCACTCGGAGACAGGCGGCTCAGGAACGAGACCACCACGATCACCAGCGCCGCAAGCACCGCCACGACCAGCGCCGTCAGTGCCAGGAACCCGATCCGGCGACTCCGCGGACCGGTACCACCGGCCTGTGCGGTGCCGCCGGTTGCCGACAACACGCGCGAGCTGCGCGCCGCCGGCGCAGTCTTCTTCCAGGGCACGACGCTCACCCGCCCTACACGCCAGCCGGAACGAGTCCCGCGCCGACCGCACCGCTGATCAGTTGCGAGGCCAAACCGGGCGTCGATTCCCCGAAGAATGCATCCACGGCCCCGTCGACCTGCTCGAGCACCTGCTCACCACCCGGCGCAGACGCGGTGAAGTCGCGGACCTGCGTATCAAGCTCCGGTGCCGCCTCGACCGTGTCCTGCACCGCCGACACGACCTGGGAGCCGACAGGATTCGAATCCCACTGCTCGACGACCTGCTCGGTCTGCTCAGTGACCGCGGACTGGTCGATGTCCGGGACCTCGACCACCTTCGGTTCGCCCTTGTCGCCGGCCGCGAGCGGCGTCACCGCTGCAACAGCGAAACCGCCGCCCACCAGTGCCCCACCCGCAGCGGCGGGAGCACCCGCCACTGCCGCGCCGATCCCCGCACCCGCGGCGGTGCCTACGATGCCCACCGGCACCCACCCGAGGCCGGGGAGGAACACGTTGCCCGCGGTCATCCCGGCGAGACCGCCGATGGTGCCGCCGACCAAGGCACCGGCAGTGGCCGCCGTGGCACCCGCGGTGACAGCGCCGACGGTCGCTCCTGCCGCACCGGCGGCGATTTGTGCCGCCGCGATCCGGTCGGCCCGTTCCGTTTCCACGCCGATGGACCGCCACCCTGTCGACACTCCGGACTCGACCAGTGCGAGGGAGTTGTTGGTCCGGTCCTTGTCCCCGTTGGTGACCCAATTCGGCTGCTTGACGTGCAGCTCCCCGATGCGCAGGGTGTCGCGCGGCGCGATGAACGGCTTTGTCGGTTCGACCGGCGTCGGCAGATGCAGCTCCTCGAACTGCACCGGCGCGAGATAGTAGTCATCGGGTGCCACGTATGCATTGGAGTCGTAGTCGTAGTTCGGAATCGCCTGATACTCGATCTCCTGGGCGGGCGCCGGACCCCAGTACACCGGCTCGGGTTGGGCCGGTTCGGAAAACTCCGCTGGTGCCAGCTCGATGGGCGTCGACGGTGTCGAAGTGATGCCTGCCTGCTCTGCCGGAGCTTCTGGTGTCGTGATCCCGGGCTGATCAGGTGCGGCGCTGGCCAGCCCGTTCGTGGTCAATCCGATCACTACTGTCACCGCGCCGAGGAGTGCAACCCTCTGCGTTTTGAGGTAGTGCCGCCCGCCGGATTCGTTGTGGCTCATACGTTTCCCTTCGTTGTGTCGCGTGTAATCCGCTACCGCGTGAGTACTTCAGGCTTCGGGGAGGACGGTGGAGGAAGATTGCGAAAGTCCATACGTGAACGCCCTCACGAGAGGAGTGAGGGATCGGGATGGCGGCGGGGTGAGCGTCGCCAATGAGACAAGTCAGAAGCGGGGATCAGCGAGTGCCCGACCGGGCACGTCGGATGGCCAGGCAAGTGCAGCTGGTGACAACTGTGGTCGGGTGCCCGACCTGGGCAATACCCGATATGGGTATAACCGAATGCCCGAGGTCATCGGGTCCGAGGTCTTGCGGCATGGATGCGCATGCTGAAGTCGGTTGGCCACCTCCAGGCTCCTCCCCTGAGCGTCTCTGTACCTCGCTTAAACACCGTCGTCCGTGCGCTTACGTAACGTACATAAATTGGCGATACGAATGTACCTAATTGTTCGATGTTTACGCAACGCTTATATAAGGTCGGGATATGACGTGCTGCGCGGGAGTACTGGAGTCAAAGACGCTTCTCTTCTTTAAGTACGCTGCTTCCATGCCCGACATGCAGCAGTTCGCCGATGTGGTCAATCTGCGTCGACGTCAGTTGGGGCTAAGTCTTGCCGCGGTAGCCACCCAGGGCGGGCCCTCTGAGCCGACGATGGTGCGGATTGAAAGTGGGGAGTCACCGCCATTGCGTGTCGCGACGTTCAAGAAGCTCGACCACGTGCTGCGGTGGGCCGAGGGAAGTGCTGCGACCGCGTACGAGGGTGGCGAGCCAACACCCTTGGGCTCCGAGGGGGTCAGTGCGCCAGCTGGTGAGGTATCGATTACTTACTCAGCATTGGGCGAACTTGTTGAGGTGAGCGCCGAGCTTCGCCGACTTGCCAACGATATAGAAGAGCCCGAGCTGTCTGCCGCTGTCGACCGCTTACGAACGTTGATCTCTCCGCATATAGGCAGAGTTGCATCTGCCATGCTTCGAGATCGAGGAGAACAGGGACACGTCAGCCCGACGTGGGTGGCACAAGCCCTTGACGAATTTTGGTCCGTCCCCCCAGACGACATCACCCCGGCCCGAACGAAGGCCAATATTCGACGTCGTTCTCTGGCCCACGACCTGACAAAGGATGATGATGCAGATGTCTGAGGGAGTCACCGACAACCAAAAAGTTGAGTTGCTTCTCAGCGTCACGGCGCTTAGTAGTGGTGAAGTTGCGGCCGCGCTCGGTTGCAGTGAGCAGGCTCTTTTGGCTGGCAACCTCACATCGGACCAGCAGCATCGGTTCGTTGAGATCAGCGGCGTCTTCAACGACAGAAGCACCGCTCACGCCACGTACTTCGGAATGCCTGGCGAGAATGACGCCTATACCGAACTCCGGCTGTTGAAGGTGCTGGTCGCTGCGGGACCCGAGTGCGTTATGTTGCGTGGGTCTGCTAACGCGAGTCAGCGCAAAGCTCTCCTGGTCAGTCTCGAAGAGATCGGGAATCCCAGCGTCGCGCAAGATTGATGACATCGGCTGCGGTGACGCGGGAATCGGTGAGGGTCTTCGGGCGCGGCATGCTAGGGCTGGAGTGTAGATCTGTGAAGGTGACTGTCGTGGGGTCTAGTCCGAGGGCATAAAGGGTGTCAATGCATTCCGTGATCATTCGAACTGTGCGCGCGTCTGGGTCGAGGTCTTTCATATCGAGCCTTACGTGCGGCGCGGCATCGGTCAGGTCTCCCCACAGAACTTGAAGTTCGGTGACATTGACGGATGAATGGCTGACAGCACTTTCACCACTCGTTCGCCGCATCACCGCTGTTACACCGACCAACGCCACCACCAACGTGAAGTACGCGAAGAGATTTCCGTTTGAGTTCCGCTGGAACTGCTCGACCGGTCCAATATCGCCGGCGGCGGCACGAATTGCGTACCACAACAGCGTTAGCGCATTGAGGCCTGTGGCCAGGAAAAGGGCAACGACTGTAGCCGAAGGCGCGAGCAGTCCGCGGTTCGGCCTGTCGGTTCGGATCGCAGCGGCGAGAACTGTCGCGGCATACGCTTCGAACACGACGATCGAGCCTGCATAGATTGTGAAATACGCGATCGCGATGCCCTGCGGATGCACTGCTTCGATGACATGGTCACGTTGACCAGCCAACCCGTCGAGAGCGATGAGACCAGCTGAAGCAGCGACCACCCCGGAGACGAGGCGGGCGGGCCGTAGACGTTTCGCTGCACTTGCTGCTGCCCAGGCTGCAACCGCGGCTGCTATGACACATAGGATGTGTGCAGCCAACCGGACGGTGCGGGCATCGAGGTAGAAGGTGAGCGCGTCGTTGATGGGACCAGTCTTGAGGGTGTCTACCGCGGTGAAGCACAGGATGAGCACGGTGACGATCCGCGCGTGTCTGCTGCGGACCAGACCGAAACGGGAGATCACAACGAACCAGGCAAAGATGAGGATGCCTAGATCGAGAGCGAGTGGCAGATGGTTTCTCATCGGCTCGCGTAGGCCTGAATCATGTTGCTGGCGCAAACGATCTGCACAGAGCTACGCAACGCTTTGAAGTCCAGATCATCGAATAGGGTCAGAACCAGCAGTTTGGTAGCCAGGTACTCGGCTCCGTACTCCGCGATCGTGTCGTATTCGGTTCGTCTGAGTGCATCCTTGAGGAGCTCCGGAGAAAGGGACGGGAACCATGCGGTCAGCATTTGGTCGTCCAGTACTTCGGTCATTCCGCAGCTATGGTCCAGAAGGATGTGTGCTAGTTCGTGGCAGATGATCAGGGTGGCCCGCCACGATCCTGCCCGGTGATCGTAGAACACATAGTCGGTCTTGTTCCGGGTGCGCAAAAGGAATCCCGAGGGCCGATCCTCCAGGCCTGAGACCGGGAAGGGCACAAGCACGACCTGTCTTCCGGTGCGGTCGGCGCAGAACTGACGCAGGCCCTCCACGGTCACCGCTTGATGGCTGAGCGCCTGTGCCACTATGCGTCGCGCCTTTAGTCGCGTCAGATACCGCCGTAGGCCGATCATTGTGATCCCCGCCGCAGCATCATCCGGACTGCTGTTGAATCAATTCCTGTCGCAAAGTGATGAGGACCTGGGCCTACCACCCTCACTACGGGTCCGGCCCCGTAGCTGTCGGTGACACCGAGCCGGCCCGACGCTGTCGCAAGACCAGCTGCCACCGCGTCTACCAAGCACGAAGCTGTGACGCCATCGTGCGCCGGAACTCGCCAATCCTTCTGAGGGTCATACCCGTAAGACGCTCCCCTACTAACCCCGTAGTCCTGATGTACTCGACGAAGAATTCTGCTGGCCTCCTCGGCGCCGAAGTCGTCGCTGGTGAGCAGCACGGTACGGGTGACGTCGATTCCGATCCAGAGTGCGGGTAGTTCCGAGGCTGCGACATGTTGAGAGGCCGCGGGATCGTGCCGAGTATTGGTATCGCCGACCTGTCGCAACCATTCACTAGTGCTCGCGCCGTGGCCACCCATGATCACTATTCGTTTGAGCAACTCGGGCAACCGCGGCTCAAGCGTGAGGGCCGCTGACAGATTGGTCAAGGGCCCGATACACAGCATTTCTCCCTCGCCTGGATGGTCACGAGCGAACCGAACGATCATCTCTACCGCGTCAGTTGAACCAGCCCACTGCGGCCGCGGCGCCTCTGTACCACCGAGGCCATCCGGCCCGTGAGCGTCGCCGCGCCGCCAAGAAGCGTGTGGTTGAGACCCGCTTGCAATTGGTATATGGGTTGCCTCGACGATGTCGAGTACATATCGGGCATTCGCCGCTGCTTCTTCCGCAGTGCAGTTTCCCCATGTCGTCGTGACACCTGCTAGTTCGACGTCTGCCGACCTGACGAGAAAGGCCAGTGCGAGCGCGTCGTCCACCCCACAGTCGCTGTCAACTAGAACGTGTCGCAAATTGGATCTCCCAGAAATAGTTAAGTGCCATATCGCTCACTTACCGCTAACATACGCGGAGGAAGGGAACGACTCACTCTGATACGGCAGCAACAATATCTGGATCTACTCAGCGTGTCGGTGCGGCATTGGCGGTCCAATCTGGACCAGGATGGACGCCGTAGAGAAGGCTTCAAGGCAAGGAGATTCGGATGGCGATGCCAAGCAAAGGCGACCGTGGTCGTTTGGGCCGTGTGCCGACTGCCGTCTACAGCGATCTCGAAAAGCTGGCAGAGGAGGCTGGGGCTAGCTCAGTCAGCCAGTACGTCTCCGACTTGTTGTCCCTGCATACCGGGCATCCCGAGCTGGTGCGCGAACTGGACCAGGGGGTGTTGCCGCTCTCCGCATAAGACGCGAAAGCGAGAATCCGACACCAAAGGATGACTCGCGAGCAGCTACATACTTACCTGCGGTACCGCTGACCAGCTGAGAAACCAAAAACCCCCGGCGGGTAGGCCGAGGGCTTTCGAGGTTGGTGAGAGTCGAGTTACCAGCTCGAATCTCAGTGGTACTGCTGTTTCCCCGAAGGGACTGTCTTGGCGGACATGTCTCAGGGTACATCGTGCCCTGAAATAGAGACAAGATTGAATGCTCGTGTCGGGTCGATGGAGCCGACACCGGACAACAGTTGGCGCCGTATTGCGCCACTACTAGCTGCTCGTCGGTCTATGCGGCTCTACGACGTGACGCAGCGTGGCTTCGCTTCCGCGCGTCCATTGACGGCGAAGCTTCCAGCAGTTCCGGCGGCCGTCCCGTTGTTCTCGCGCGGCCGAGCCCGCGTCATCGCCCTCGACTTCGACTCAAAACACCACGGCCCCGATGCGGTCATCGAAGACGTCAACCGTGTTCTGGGGTGGTTCGAAGAATGTGGGGGCCGAACCGTCGTCGATGTGTCGAGCAGCGGGGGACGACACGTCTTGGTGCCACTCGCGCCAGGACAAACTGTCGCCGTCGATGAACTCCGGCCGCTGTTGAACCAGCTGGCTGCACGTCTACCGACTCTCGACATCACTCCCATGACTAATGCGGCCACCGGCTGCATCACGGTTCCTGGGTCGCGGTGCCGCGAAGGCGGCTACCGCCAGCTTGTCGACGACCTCGCATCGGTCGTGGACACCTTGACGGTCGGGTCCGAACCCGCCACGATCACCCGCCTCGCGACCTTGCTCGGTGGTTACTCCACGCACCAGGTACGTGCCCGCGGCGTCAAAGCAGAGATTCACGCATCAACCGTGACCGAACGCGTTATCGGTGTAGGTGATCAAGCTCGGCTTCATCCAAAGTTCTGCCGGACAACCTCAACCCCTCCTGCTGCGGTGACCACATTTGCCGCGTCGGGCCAGCTCGATACCACACGATGGCTATCTCGTTCCGAGGCGCGCCAGTCGGTCATCGCGCACGCAGTGCTAGCCGGCGCCACCGCGGCCGACATCGCTGGCCGCTCTCACACCCCCGAATGGGCAGGCGTGAAAGCGGCCTACGCCCACTACCGCAACCCGGACCGCGCCATCCGCCGCGACGCACTGCGCGCACTCGACTGGGCCGCATCGACCCTCCCAGACCCAGTCCGGGATACGGGGCACAAGCAAAAGCACACAGGGGGGACTCACAGTCCGATCCTTAGGAACTGGCTGCAAACGGCGACCAACTGGGTGACCCGTGAATACAGCAGCCGTAGAGATCGCTGGACTACCCATGCGGTTGTCCAAGCTCTTGCGTGGGCGTCTGCAGTGGCGGGGCAGGTAGTTGAAGGAGTACCTGTGGTGGGCGTCGGAGGTCGTTCGCTGTCGATCGCGGCAGGGATGCTTCCGGAAACAACGGTGTGGTCGGTACTGGAGCGACTCAGGGAGGCCGAAGGTTCTCCGCTGCTATTGATTGAACGAGGAGTCGGGCAGAATCCTGACCGTTACGCGCTCGTCACTCCCCGGTGTGTGGGCGAATCCGAGAGAGTTGCTGAGAAGTCTTCACTAAAGACAGAGTTGGAGTCGGTGCATCCAGCGTGGAGTGTAGTTGGGTGGCGCCACAAGGCTCTTTACGATGCTGTGGCAGCTTCGGCTGAACCGTTAACTTCAGAAGAGCTGTTTGAACGGGTATCGATCGGACGAAGCAGTGGATACGAAACGCTGCTGGACCTCAAAGTTGTCGGACTGATCGCTTCTGTAGAAAACAAGATCATGCTGGGTTCGGTTGATCTTGACACTATCGGTTATCGGTATGGCTTGACTGGCGCTGTACGGGCGCGGATTGTCCGGCATCGCGCCGAGCGAATCATTTGGCGTGAATGGCTCGCTGCGCGTGAAGAAGCACGCACCCCTGCCGAGCCCTCACTCACCCTCTTCGCGGTTGTTGAAGACGCTTCGCATCCCCCTGCCGAGGCGTATCACGTAGCAGTGATGGATAGCGGTCCACCTGACTGGCCAAAGTAGATATCGAGTTCGGAGTCGGTGAGTTCAAACGCGTGTGGGAAGTTGGTTGGAACGAGTCCGGGTCGTGTCCGTCTTGTCCATTGTTTACCGCGGTAAACAATCGACAAGACGTCGATTTTCGACAAAGCGCAGGTGATGACGCCGCCGCGCGTCTCGGACACGTTTGACGGAGTTTGGTTATCGTCGGGAGGCGTGCGGACACGAGGGGGTAAGCGACTATGACAACTTCGACAACGACCGACATGTCGACGCTGCTGATGATCGATTCCGCGTTCGCGCGGGACCGGGACGACGCTTTCTCCGTCATTCCCTTGGGTGGTGGGCGTGGGTGGACGGTCGAGGTTCATATTGCGGGCGTCTGCGACGTCGTCGAGCTCGGGTCGGTGGCCGACGAGCAGGCGTTCCTGCGGGCTGAGACTCGGTACCTGCCGAATCGCACCATTCCGATGCTCGGCGAGGCGGCCGAACAGGCCGCCACCCTCACCGCTGACGGCAGCCGTACCAGCCTGCGGGTCACCGGCACCCTCACCCCCGGCGGTCAGTTGGTCGACGTTACCGTCGGCCGCGGGCAGATCCCGGTAGGCCGGTGCGTGGCGGTCGATCACGCTGAAGTCCCGGGCATCTTGGCCGACCCTCGGCATCCGCTGCACTCCCAGTTGGCCGCGGCGGATGCGGCCGCGCAGGTGTTGCTGGCCGCTCGCCGCGCCGGCGGGGCGCTGGCGTTTTACGACCTCACTCGCGGCTGGGCGGCGAATGAGGACGGCGCCATTGTGGCGATCCCGGACGCGCTGCGGACCGTCGCGTACGTCATCGTCCAAGAGTTGATGATCGCCACCAATGAGGCGGTGGCGTTGTGGTGTGTCGAGCAGGGGTTGCCGGTCCTGTTTCGCAATCACCGCGCCAACCCGGTCGCCGGCAGCACCGACGAGCTGATGACCGAGATCGCCGCCGCCTCGGGGGATCCGGACCTGTTCGCGAAACTGCGGGGCCGGCTGCTGTCGACGTTGCGGGCCGCGGTCTACGAGCCGACGGTGCACGGTCATTACGGGCTGCGTCTGAGCGCGTACACCCATGTCACGTCGCCGCTGCGGCGGGTGGCGGATCTGATCAATCAGCGGATCATCGTCGCCCATCTCGACCGCTCCCCCGCCCCGTACACCGGCGATCAACTGGCGGCCCTCGGTGCGGACCTGAACCGGCGTACCCGCGCCGCGCGGGAGGCGAAGAAGAACCGTTTCAAGCACGCCGATCAACGTCTCGTGGCCCAGGAGGCGGCACGCGATCTCGCAGCTCTCGATGCCCGCACTTTCCACAAGGTCCTCAAGGCCGAAGCTGCCGGACTACTTCGGGCCGAACTTGCCTCGGAGCTCGCGCGCCGGGTCGACGCCGACCTGTTGACCGCCCCGGACGTGGCGGTCCTGATCGACGCCGCCGACCGCAGCTGGCGTCCGATCCAACTTCGCGTCCTCGATACCCTCGCCGACACCCACCCGGAGATGGCGCCCAGT
Organism: Rhodococcus sp. NPDC056960; assembly: GCF_042674125.1. Lineage (NCBI taxonomy): Bacteria > Bacillati > Actinomycetota > Actinomycetes > Mycobacteriales > Nocardiaceae > Rhodococcus > Rhodococcus sp. NPDC056960. The sequence continues at coordinate 64,917 of NZ_JBHURF010000014.1, forward strand.
GTGGTGTCGGTGTGGCGGCAGGCCCACCCGGACCAACCTCCGACCGATCTCGAGATCCGGCGCAACGGCGCCGACCATAATCCGCTGTTCGCGGCCCGCGCCACCCATCTGGGCATCCGCGGTCCGTGGGCCATCGGCTCCGCGAAGAAACCGGCCGAACAGGCCGCCCTCTGGGCGGCGGTGCGCGTGCAACTGACCGGCACCGAACCCGTTGACACGGAGCCGGACTGGCCCACCACACAGCACGCCCCGCAACCGGCACCGTCTCCGCAGCCGACGACTCCCCCACCGGTGCCGCATGATCCGGGTTCCGCTGTCGCCACGGAACCGCACTGTCCGACCGACCCGGGCGTACTGAACCTGGAGGGGACCAAGAAGTCCAAGGCCCTGTCCAACCCCACCGCCTGGCTGATGAGCCTCGCCCAGAACAACCACCAGCCACCACCTGAGTGGGAGTTCCACACCGACGGGCCCGCGCACGCACCTCGTTTCACCGCCACCGTGCACCTCGCCGGCCACCATGCCGCCGCCGACGCAACCACAAAGACGGCGGCGAAGACCGCATCGGCCGCCGCACTCGTCGAGGCACTGTTCGCATAGCGCCGACACTGAGTATGTCCGTTTTGTCCGTTGTTTACCGCGGTAAACAACGGACAAAACAGACATTTCGAGGTGGAACTGGTTGCCCGGCTCAGGGCGCCTGATGCCAACTCAACAGATCTGATGCGGCTGGCGAGTTCGCGATACCGCCCCGGATGAATCCGATGCGGGATCGACCTGGGCGCCGACCGACGTCCTGGGGCGCGTCCAACCGTCCGCCGAATGCAATCGGCCGAGCGGAACGTCGGCGCATCGTTGCGGCATCAGTTTCACGGAGCCAGGAGTACTGATGATCCGCGCGTCATTCCGGTGTGCGGCAGCGTGTCGGACCCGACGCGCCCGCCCGGTGCCGTACCGTCCACCCGGTCCGAAGTAGCCCACACCGGTGGGTGAAGCACACGGAAAGAGTCTCATGGCCATTCAAGTTCTTCTCAGCCAGAAGGGCGGCGTCGGCAAAAGCACCATCACGGTCAATCTCGCCGCCGTCTCCGCCGATGTCCTCAACCAGGACGACGATCCCGACGCCACCTCCCCCGTCGCCGCGGTGTCCATCGACCCGCAGGGATCGGCGATCTGGTGGGCGGACCGCCTCGACAACCTGCCGTTCCACATCGTGCAGGCGCACGACGACCTCACCGGCCTCCGACGCCTCGGCGAGCTTCCCGGCATCGAGGAAACCTACGTCGACACCCCCGGCTGGATCGACCTCTCCGGCGCCGACGACACCTCCGACCCGCTCGGCCGCGGCCCCGCCGCCGACGCCCTGCGGGCGGTGCTCGAGGTCGCCGATCACGTCATCGTGCCGATGGAAACCGAACCGCTCTGCTTCGATCCGACCGCCCGCACCATCCGAAAAGTCCTCGAGCCCCGCGGCATTCCGTTCACGGTGGTGATCAACAACTGGGATCCCCGCGACGGCAAGCTCGACCTCGAGGAAACGAAGGACTTCGTCCGGGCGAACAAGTGGCCGCTGGCGAAAACCGTGATCCGGCATTACAAGCTGCACGCCCGGGCAAGCGCCGACGGCCTGGTCGTCACCGAATACCCCGCCAACCGGGTGGCACTACAGGCCCGCGAGGACTTCTACCGACTGGCGCTGGAACTGCGGATCGGCGGTGGTCGGTGATGGCACGCGGCACCCGCACCAACCTCGCCACCCTCGCCGGGGTCGTCGGTGAGAACTCCCCCGTCGACCGCCCGACTGCCTCGGCAACGCCGACCAACGTTCCGCTGAGCGAGCTGGCACCGAACCCCCGCAATCCGCGCGAGGACCTCGGCGACCTCAAAGATCTGGTGTCGATCACCCGCACCCAGCTGCAGCCCGCCCTTGTCGTGACCCGCGACGCCTATCTGCGGTTGTATCCGGAGGACGAATCCACGATCGGGCTCGCCCGGTGGGTGGTGATCAACGGTTGCCGGCGTCTGGCCGCCGCGGAGAACTTCGGGCGCCCCAACCTCGACATCGTCGTCAAGGACGAGGTCGCTACCGACCGGGAGACCCTGCTCGCCGCGGCGGTCATCGAGAACGTCGGCCGCCGCGACTTCGACGTCATCGAAGAGGCCAAGGCCGTCGAGCTCCTGATCAAAGAGTGCGGAACCGTGGAGAAGGCGTCCCTCAAGCTCTCCAAGTCCAAGGGCTGGATCTCGCAACGCCGGTCCCTGCTCAACCTCGCACCCGCACTGCAAACCGCGCTGCGTAACGGCGAACTCGCCGTCCGCACCGCCCGCTCACTCGCCCAGGTGCCACCCGAGGCACAGGTCCAAGCCTGGGCCGCCGAACGAGAACGGGAACACAAGAACCCCGACCCGAATCCCACACCTGAGCCCGAAAACCGTAAGCCGGCACGAGCTCCGGTCACCGCCGCGAAGGTCACGCGCACCTTCCGCCGCATGGAGGCCGACCCCGTGACGCTCGCCGACGCCCTGGTCGACTACCTCGACGCCGACGGTCTGCAGACCCTCATTCAGGCACTCACCGAACGACACTGACTCAGGATCTGTACCGGGCTGGGCCACTACGGTGAACAGCCCGGTACAGAAATGCGCAATCCTCATCTGGAAGCGTTAGGTTTCCCGAGCGGACGACCTAACGCTTCCGGCGACACCCGCACGTTTCACCCCCAATGCTTGCGTCACCTCCTTGCCGGTGAGCAGTAGCTGAAAGCCCCAGACATCGCTGCGTTAGCTGTTACCGAACCCGGCTGAGGAGGCGAAAACGGGCTGAGCGCCGTTCTGCGGACGTCACACTCTTCCCTCGGACAGCAATATCCCCGGGAGACATCGGGTCTTCCGGGGATATTCGTGATAACTGCGTCGTGCTGCTAGCTGGTGCGGCGGCGGCCGTCTGATGGCAGCAGATCCTCGAGCCGATCGTTGTACTTCTCGTTCTCGGCGATCGCCTCCAGGCCCAGTTTGACTAGGGCAATGACCATTCCGTTGTCCGATGGGCGGCGACCGAGTCGGCGCTTGCGCTCCCTCTTGTTCCGGTCGCCGTACCAGTCGTCACAACCGTCCTGGAACAGAGCCTCGACATCGCTGGACCATTCGACGCTCTTGCGCAGCTTGTCGGTCGACTCCGTCGCGGCGGGCTTAGGTGCCTTCTTCGAAGCTGACTTCTTCGCCGGTACGGCAGGCGCTGCGGGGGCAGCTTCCGGGGCGGGCGTCGTATCGGGCACCGACGTCAGCGGTGCGGCCGTGGTTTCCTCCGCGACCCCGGGGGCGGCGGCTGCGACGGTCGCGGGTGACGGTGGCGCGGTATCACCGAACCGGTTCGGGCGGGCACTCTGCAAAGCCATCAGTGGACTCCCTCGGGGGTAGAGACCATCGCGGCCTCGGGATTGAACTTCAGGGGCGATTCGAACAGGACCTCTCGCATCACCGGGGGCATCGGCTCGGCTTCCAGCTTCGCGATGACGTCCTCGTAGCGCGTCGGCACAAGCAACGCCATCAGGTTCAGCGAGTGCCGCATATAGGCGGAGATCAAGCGGAACTGGTTCTCCGAATTGACCTTCGGCTCCCCCACCACGGTGTACAGGCTGGGCAGCACACTCGCGACGGATTCGCCCCGGGAGTTCGCTGCCGCAACGAATGCGGCCTCGGTGATCGCGGGTGTCCACACGCCGGAGGCGAACGCGGCTCTGGGGTCGTCCTCCGGGAATCCGGAGTCGGCCCAGATCGTCGAGACCCATTCGACGGTCTCCTGCATGCCAGTCTTATGTTCGCTGGTGCGGTTGACCTTGGTGAACACCACGCCAGCCGAGGCCAGCGGGTGCCGCCACGCCTCCGCGAACTGACGGACAGCCTTCACGCCGTCCGCAAAGCCGACCGTGCCGAGCATCTCTGGATGCGCTGGGAAGATCGCCCACCCGGACGAGAGGATCGACAGCTCGGTGGTGGCGCCCGAGGACGGCGGGCAGTCGATCAGGACGATGTCGTAGTCCTCGGACAGACCGGACTCGTGCAGGCCCTTCCACATCCGGAGGTGTGAGGCTGCCGGCTTTTCGTCGGAGATCGCTTGGAGCGTCCCACCTGGTGACGGGATGACGTCGATCTTCCCGCCGGCGATGAGTGCGCCGCCGAGCTTCCAAGGTCGGGCGGTGTCGGGCTGCCATGGTTCCGCCGCGGTGTGCACGCACAGTCTCGGGTCGACGTCACCTTTGATGAGGTCGGCAACCGAGTACGGGTGCTCAGCGGTCGGCGCCGTCCCGGTGAGGGTGGTCATGCCGCGGCTGGTGTCGGCGTCGGTGACCAGAACCTTGAATCCGAGGTTCGCGAGGAACATGGCGTACTGGCCTGTGGTGGTCGTCTTGGCGACGCCTCCCTTCTGGGAGGTCGTCGAGCAGGTCTTGTCGAGCGCGGCGTCGGCCTGCTCGCGGGTGAGGGTGGTCATCGTGCCCCTCCCCCACTTGCGCGGCCGGCGAGCTGCGACATCGGTGAATGCTGCATCGCGGATCCGTTCTGGTGGTTGTTTTGTGGTGCGAGAACCGTAGAACCCAGGTTCTCCACGACATCCGGGGTTCACAGGTGCTGGTGGTAGCGCGTGACACCTGTGACTCCTGGGTTACGTGCGCACAAAGGGTAACGCGTGGGTTCGGTAACTCCCGGGATTGACGCGGTCTGCGTGAGTAGCGCGATACCCACTCCTCCTGCAGTCCCGTCAAATTGTGCTGGTCACAGGGGTCACGGGTTGCCTGTGATTCATGCAACTCCCCTGCGTCCCGCGTTTCGCGTGTCGCGAGGGAATTCCGCTCATCACGCGAGATGCTGGACTCCCTAAATCCATGGGATTCCCTCATTTGGTGGCCGTGACATGAAGCCCGAGATATCAGTGATACCCGCGTATCCCGTCCATCCCCCAATGAAGGTGACTCCTGTATCTAACGGTTGTCGAGTGGTTAGCAGGAACCCCACTTCTCCACTTGTTCACGCATGAAGCGTCGGGCCCACTGCACGCGTTGATACCGCGGAACCTGTTGCTCCCGGGATTCGTGTTTTCCCCGAGTATTCCGTCAGATGTGTGGTACCCGGATGATCCGTTGTGGGTTGGTTATGCACATGTCCAATTGGTGACATGAGATCCACTGTGGACTGGTTACACAAGTATCGCGCATGAAGCGGTTCCAGCGTTCAGTCCGTTGAACGGGCGTTATGCGGGACTAGCCCAACTCATGGTGTGGGCGGGAGTCGCGTGAAATGCAGGAGGCTCACATTTGGGTGATTATGTGTGAGATACGTGATTCACGTATCTCACGGGTAATCCAGGGGATGTGTGCAATCCGGGAGATGGGTAGGTGTGCTTGTCGCGGTGAATGGGGGAGTGGCACGGGATGGGGGTGTCACGCAATCCGGGGCATTCATGGGCCAGGCGGGTCTTCTGGGTGATGCGGTTTTCCTGTCAATGGCGCGATCCACGGGAAGTGGGGGAGTGGCGCAAGGCGCGTGTTCGGCGCGGCCCGAGGGTGATGTGGGGCATCCGTGTATTCCGTAGTCCGCGTGGTCCACGCGCGCCGCTCTACATGCGGAAGACGCAGGACACACAGAGCTCTCAGGTGTCACGGGTGATGCGCAATACCCTGAGTTCCAGAGTTCAGCGCTACTTCTGTGAGATGGGTATGACACAGGATCGCCGGGATTCACGCCAAGCGCGTGCATCGTGCGATACCCAGAGATCCCGTGCTTAGTTCCGTCCACGGGTTATGGGCGATACCCGAATATCACACGGTTCGCGCTTCAGACTGGTGTCGTGGAATATCCATGTCTCATGGTTTCCACACTGAACCAGCGAATCGCGCAAGTTGAGTAAGACACATAGTCACGTGGTTTCACGGCATCAACAGGTAAAGCGTGTGCACCACATCTAACGTTGGACCAATTAGATACTGATTACACGCATTTCACGGGTATTGCGGGAATCCCGACTACCGCAGGTATTGGGGGAGCGGTGCATATCCCCCCAGATTTGCAAGCAGGGGAGCGGATTCCACGCGATAGACAGGTATTGTGCATCTCACGGGTATTACACAATTCGCGTGGGAGTGACGTCTGGGCTCGGCTGCCGCGCGCCGCGCCGGCATCCGGATTCGAGCGGCGCGCATTGGCGGCTGTGCGGGCCGCTGCGACGCGCAACCGGCCACCGACGCCGTCGGGTCCGGGCGAGGCATTCAGGCGACGCAGAACGGCGCTCAGGCTCGGCGTCGACAACGGGAGGATTTGGCCCACCGGCGGAAAACCTGGGGGAGGAGTCGAACCGGGAGTGCCCGTTTTGCCGCCTCATTGCCCCGCAGAGCGCCGAAACTGGCTTCCGTGGGGGATTGGGGCGCCGAAGGGCCTTCGGGACGCTAGAGGCGCACGGTGAAAATCGGTGTCCGGAGTACCGGCGACGCGTTCGCCCGAGCCCGGCGATCGGCGGCCCGCGGAACGGCTTGGCACGGACCGCGGCTGGCGGCTTGCGCCGGTCACTCCTTGCCCCCCCGGCCGACACCTCCGCCGCTCCGGTGTCCGCAATCATCCTTGTTGGCGGGCACCTCGTCGGAGCCGAAAGTCGGAAGAACGCGAGCAACAGCTGCGGCACCAACGCCGAAACGCTGAGAGCAACGACCAGCTCGGCGACGATGCTCGGAATGTGTGCGAGGACGGGTATGTCGATCATTCGCCCAGCCGACCCCGGGTCTCACCCGATGCTGCACACGGTCCGGGTGGCGCCTCTCCCTGCCTGCTTCGACCTTCGCCGCCGTGAACCGGACAGCAGTATCCCGGGGAGGCGTCCGCCGTTCGGAGACGCCGCGACCACCGTGGCAAAACACCTTCATATTGGGGTAGCAGCTGGGGAGCACAGGCTGGGCGGTGGAACCCCGACCCGCAGCCTTGAGTCGCAAAACACCACGCCCAAAACACGTATGGGGCCGGCCCCGAAATCGAGACCGGCCCCACTCGCGTCACGCTGCATTCGGGTGACCACCAGAGAACACCCGGATGCGTCCGCCCACGACCGTCGATCCCCGGAAGACAAGAACAGCGATCGGATCGGATCCGCTACCACCACGGAGGGCGGCGTGAACGATCTCAGCGTACGTCGAACGCGCGTTGACCACCGGTGAACCATGTCCGCGACACCTGCGGTGTGTCACCAAGCCTTAGGGCGGTTACTGCTCCAGGGGCCGCCACCAGGCAAACGCCGGGTAGCGGCAACCCGCAATCAGGGCACATCCAGAAGCGAGGAACGTGCACGTCGCCATGGTGCTCGACTTACACAAAAGGTGCAGGCCCTGCTCGAACCGCTTCTCTCTCATGCCGGCATAGGGAAAAGAGCGGCTTCTCTCCCCGAAATTGCAGAGCGTCGGGGCAGCCTCGCCACCTCAGGCGGGTGGCGAGTGGCTCGCGTCCGCTGATTCGTCGAGCGCGTCGAAGATGCCTTGAATCCGGGCGAGGAGTTCGTTGGTGCGGTCGTCGAGGTCTTCGAAGGTCGCTGCGAGGTCTGCCATCGCTTGGGTAGTGCCGCGGCGTGCTGCCAGGCCCGCTTCGTACCCTGCCTCGATCTCTTCGCTGGAAAGGTCAGGTGGTTCGACCGGCGTGGCGTTCTCGCCGTCGCTCACGGCCACGACATCCGCGACAGCGTCGGCCCACCCGTCGTCGAAGAACTTCACCTGACGTCGGACGCGGGTATGAGTGGCGCCAGTGAGGTGCGCGGTGAGGATGCGAGTAGTGGCGCGACGGGAAAGTCCGGCCTGACCCATGTTGGCGTGACCCCACTTGTCGAACGACGGCAGCAGCGGTCCGTCGTGTCGAAGGGCGGGGAGCAACTGAAGTCCGGTGACGGTGTCATCGGTGATTGGCGTCGCGGCGGTGAGAGATTCGCCGAGCAACCGATTCGACGGCGTTCGGTCGGTGAATGCCTGCAGCCGGGCCCACCGCAGGTACACGGCGACCAAGTCGGTGCGCGGTGATCCGGCGGGGTCGTGGTCGACGGTGATGCCGTGGCTGGGGATACGGAGTGTGTGCCCGTCGAAGGTGACGTCGCTGCGCTTAAGTCGACCGATCTGGATGGGGGAGAGCTGCAGTCGGCACGCGAGGATGAGGAGGAGCGCGTCGCGTCGACCGAAGAGACCTCCGGGCCAACCCGTGGTCGGCAGCCGGCGGATCACCTCGTCGGCGGCGGTCCGAAGGTCCGGACGAGGGCGTGTTCGGCGGGTCAGTCGTTCGCGCAGCGCGTGTGCGGTCCCTGGTTTCGGGTAGCCGCACCGGTGATGGACGGTGTTAATCGCAGTCACCCGACGCCGGTGGGTGCTGGGGGCGGCGGTGTGTTCGTCCAAGTACCTCGCGATCGTGAGCGGGTCTGCGGGCAGCGCGGATAGGTCGACCGCGGTGCACCAGTCGGCGAACAGTTCCCAGTCGTACCGGTATCTGGCACCGACCGCGATGGCCGGTGCGGCACTGTTCACTCGCTGAGGGAGGCTCACGGGGTCATCGTCGCATCACGCTTGTCCAGAATGTGTGTCGGAGATCGACATGCTGTGAAGACTTTGCTGCATCCGGCAAGGAGCGCAGCCTGTTCTCGCTAGCGGGCGAAGCGTGTTACCGCGTTGCCGGTCAGCGGGTTGTGTTCACGCGCATAGATTCCGACGGTGGTAGGGGAGGCGTGCCCGGTCTGCCGCTGGATCTCGTGCGGCTGGGCGCCGTTGCGGAGCGCTTCGGTAACGAACCCCGCGCGAACGGAGTGGCCACCGAGTTGCGCGATCTTCGCCGGGGAGAGCCCGCCAGCCTGGGCTGCCTTCCGATACACCGCGTGGATGGCCTGGCCAGACAAGGCGGTGTCGCCGAGGTTGCCGTTGACGCGAATCGGCCGAAACACCGGCACATCCACTATGTCGACGTCGGGGTGGGGAAGGTGGCAGACGTGGCCGGTGGCCTCGTCGGCGACGCGTAGCAGCCTGATGATGCCCGGCCGGCCGGCCTGCTGGTGGGCCGTGAGGACATCGAGCCAGCGGCGATAGGTGCACGGCCCGCAGACGGTGTGAGTGAGGGCAACCGGTGCGGCCTTGACCAGGCCTTGACCGGTCTGGTCGGTCTTCGAACGGCGGACCCGCATGTGCAGTCCGTCGCTGGAATGGATGAGAACGTCGCGGATCTGCAGGTCGGACAGCTCGGAGCGGCGGAACGCGCCGAGAAACCCTAGCAGCAGCAATGCGGAGTCGCGGCGTTCACGCATCCGGGCCTGCCAGACCGACGCCTGCGAACGGAGAGTGGTGACGATGTGTTCAATCTCGGCGAGCTCAAGCGGGGCGACGCGTTTGACGGGGCGGTCGCCGGCGGCTGCGTACGTGCGGCGTAGACCGGCAATCGTGTCTTTGATGAGCTGGTACTCGCCGGGGCCGCGGTGGTCGACTGCTCGATGCCAGTAGTTGATGGACGCCACCCAGCGGGCGAGGGTGTTCATCGAGTAAGCGCGGTCGCCGGTCTCGGTGCGCAGGTCAGCGCAGCTGGTGAGGTAGTCGGCGACAATTGCGGGATGCGCGGGCAGCGCGATGTGGCCGTTCATGGTGCACCAGGCCGTGAACTTCTCCCAGTCCTGCCGGTAGTTGCGGGCGGTTGAGGGGGAGTGGCGCTGCCCGAGTGCGGCGACGATGCGAGCCTCGGCGTCAGGGGAGAGGATCGGCGTGGTCGCAACTTTGTTGGGTTCGCGGACGGTGGCGGTGGGTGCAGCGAGTGCAACGGCCGCGCCGGTCGTGGTCTCGGTGGTCATCGCGCTCCTCTCCTGTACGCAGGAGCCTACTGAGATACACCGACGATCCTGTGTAACCGCAGTTCATCGGCGGTGGCGGGTCAATTTCTGCGGATGTCATTGCTGCGGAGATGCGGGCGAGGCGTGGTGTTGCACTTCGCAATACCTGGTTTAGGTCGTCCGAGGAGCCTGGCGCAGTTTCGTCACTGTGACGGTTTCTGCTGCTTCCTAGGCTTGGGTCTGGAAATTCTCCCTTCCAGCGAGGGGGAGTGCCGGAGCCAAGGGAGCTCGCCGGGAGAGTGAGACGCCTGCGGGGTCTAAGGGTGTTCACCTGCTGCCGTGCCCGAAGCCACCCTTGCACCCGGAATGACCGACATCAGCGTCGGTCGAGGTCCGACGACTGCCCGCACCGCGGTTCCAGGAACCCCGTGGTCAGCGCATCGATGATGGCGCTAACCGGCATTAGCGGTACTCACCCCACCAAAACGGGCTCCCACTGGGGTCGGACCCCGACGCAGCCGGAAATCCCCAGGTCGGCGGGTCGTTGTCCTTTGCCATTGGATCCGAGGTATTGCCAGCGTGGCTGAGGCAAGTGCGGGGTTTCTGCCACCAAGTTGAGGCAGTCAGTCGGTCTACCTGCATGTTTCGGGCGATGGTCCTCGCCGCCCGACGTGCTCGTGCCTCATCAATGTGGCAGGAACGCCATTGGGCCGCGCTGCCACATTGTTGAAGTGCCGCTGGTCAGCGGGCCCCATCGTGCCTCAGGTCGAATGGCAATGGACAGTCGTCGTCGGGTTCGGGGGAGCCGGACGGTCCGCCGGTCGGTGGGGTGGCTGCCGGAAACCACATTTCCGCAGCGTCTCGAGGAATTTCGCTGGTCAGCACACTTTTTGCTTTGCAGAACGCTGTCGCGGCGGCTCGGCCTGCCGATCCGCGCAGATGAACGGCGGAAACCGTTGTTTGAGCTGTTACCGGCGTCGTGTCGACCCCGGTAACAGCACGGATCAGGCGCGGCGAGATGCCGGCGGGGTGATGGGGTCCAGGTGCATGGTGGTCACTTCCGTCGGTAATCCGATCTGCGGCCATCCGGTGGCCAGGGTGAGCGCCCGTGCTGGTGAGACGGGTAGCCAGTACAGCGGTTCGCTGCGGTAGGAGCAAACCCGGCGTCGGCGGCCCGCAGGTCCGGGCGAAGGAAGTAGGGGTCCGCGACCGCGAGGTCGCCGGTTCCGGCCCACACCTCCAGGGAGGACCAACGCGCCGGCAGGTCGGTGGGGTCGGTCAGCGGCCGGGTCTCGTGCCAGGCCCGCCGCGCCGGCCGACCGGTCGCGGTCAACGCCAGCTGCACCGCCAGGCCGGACGGGTACGAGGTGATCCGCACCAGCTCCAGGCTCAGGTTTGTGTTCCCGGTCAGCGGCAGCCGGTCGTGCACCCGATCACCGCCGCACGGCGGTGGGGCGGTCGCGGGCCAGCGGGCTGCGCACACGACCCCGATCGTCCTCCACCACCGGGCCAGGGGCAACGGTTCGGATCGGTGAAAGTCGCTGTACGCGTGAGTAACCGTGCCGCCACCGGGATGCTTGGCAGGCTTCGGGTCGCCCGCGGGTGGGGGAGGTGCTTATGCTCCACTTCCAGGGAGTTGGGCGAGCAAACGATGGCCCACGGAAGCGGTACCCGGCGGGTGGACGGCCCCGAGTTGACGGGCGGCGTCCGGGTACTGGTTCGCAGGCGCGCCGAAGCCGACGCGATCGGCGAGGTCGTCGACGACTACGCGGCATTGACCGAATCCGGTGGTTGTGCCCTAAAGTTCCGGCCGAGGATTCCGCCTTACCTCTATGCATCTAACATATAAATTTGTATGTTAGATATTGTAAAGACGAAGGAGTCCACACATGGAGAACACCCGCGACACGTCCGTCGTCCGGACGAAGTCGGTCGGCCTATTGCACTCATCGCTGCGGGTCGGAGCGCTGAATCTTCCCAACAGGGTGTTGATGGCGCCGCTCACGCGGATGCGTGCCACCCAGCCGGGTGACGTGCCCAACGACCTGATGCGTGACTACTACGCCCAACGTGCGTCCGCCGGCCTGATCATCTCGGAAGGAACACAGATCTCACCCGAGGGGAAGGGCTATATGGACACGCCGGGTATCTACAGCTCCGAGCAGGTGGCCGGGTGGCGTCGCGTGACCGATGCGGTGCATGCGATCGGTGGCCGTATCGCCGCTCAGCTGTGGCACGTGGGGCGCGTATCCCATGAGTCACTACACGACGGAGCGTCGCCTGTGTCGGCGAGCGCATTACCGTTCCGAAATCGCACAACCTTGCGCGACGAGAACGGGCGTCCGGAGCGTGTGAGCTGCCCGACGCCCCGTGCACTGCGTACTGACGAGATCCCACGCGTAGTCGATGACTATCGCAAGGCAACGGTTAACGCGCGGGAGGCGGGTTTCGACGCAGTTGAGGTCCATGGTGCGCACGGCTATCTCCTCCAACAGTTCCTTTCACCGCAGTCGAATCGCCGGGACGACGCTTATGGCGGATCGCAGACCAACCGTGCCCGGCTGATGTTGGAGGTCGTCGACGCGGTGACCGGCGCGTGGGACGCCGACCACGTTGGTGTCCGCATTTCGCCATTCGGTCCCTTCAACGGGCTTGAAGATCCGGAGAGTGCCGAGATGGGATTGCACGTGGCGACGGAGCTCGCGGCTCGCGGTATAGCGTTTCTACACCTTTCCGAGCCGGACTGGGCGGACGGCACGCCCCCGGATCAAGAGTTTCGCGCCCAATTGCGGTCCGCGTTTCCCGGCGTCATCGTCGGCGCTGGCAGCTACAACGTCGAGAAGGCCGAGACCTTGATCTCCGCTGGCCTTATTGATGCCGCCGCGTTCGGCCGCTCGTTCATTGCTAACCCCGACCTGCCCGACCGCCTGGCGAGGGGACTGCCGCTCAACGAACCGGTGCTTGCGACGTTCTACGGCGGAGACGCCAGAGGTTACACGGATTATCCGGTCCACAGCGCCTAGCACGTCACTTCTGCCCAGTCGAAGATCGACTCATTCGCCGGGCGGGCCATGCAGAATCCGGCTCTGAGGACCAATCAAGCGAAGTTTGCCGTCCATTGCAGGATCGGCTCGTCCACTGTGAGGCGGAGTTCTAGCCGAGGCTCCCTCATCGGGATGAGCCGTCTCCCGGCCTCCCCCAGCGTGGTCAACCGGGGATGTCCCTGATGGTCTTCGCCAAGCCGTCGATGGGAGAGGGGCCCTCTCCACGTCCTCGGCGGCCGCTTTCCGTTGCTGGAGGGCCCCGCTCAGGGTGTCCGCGAGTTCGGGAGGATGGTCCCAGCGGCTGGATGCCGGGGACCACCACGGTTTGCTCGCCCGGGGGCGCCAAGGGTCTCGCCACGAGCCGAGTGCCTATGCGGGGCGCGTGCTGCTTGACCGCAATCGCGGTGAGCTTGCGCTTGCCTGCCCTGCGGATTCCGGTCGGTCCACCGCGGCGGGAGAGGATTCCAGGGGACCGCCGGGTGTGCCATCCTGGGGCCGAGGACCGCTCGAGGGCGGGGTGGATGAAGGTGAGAAGTCCGCGGATCCGGTTGCTGACCCGGGTGGCCTCACCAGCCAGATCGTCATCGAACCCGACGAGGACCTCGAGCTCGGCGAGGGCCGCGTCGCCGGCAAAAGACCCGGCGCAGGGAGTGCGGCATGGTGGGGCGGCAAAAGGCAATGATGAACGCGTCTCGGGCAAGCCGGCTTTCGTCTGCCCGGGATACCGGACTGGCGATGCGGCGCATCGCCAGTGAGGGCAGGTAGCCGACGTCGTGGCTGCAGGCGCGGGCCACGGCGTGTGGCAGGGCGCCGATCGTGCCCAAGTTGGTCGACGACGACCAGCTCCGATCCGTAGATGGCCAGGCGGTCGAAGACCGTCCGCAGCGTCGTCGTCGGTAGGTGAGCTGATCGCCGAGGCGGTCGAACACCGCCGCTCCGAGCGGCCTAACGACGAAAGCCGGGGGCGAAGGTGAGGAACGCCAACAGGCGTGCTGCGGTTCTTCATGCAGGGTCAACCTTGGCTAAGTCCTCTTTACCTGGTTCGGTCGTCCGCGCGCTCCTCGGAGTCGGTGATTCTCGATGGCGACAAGCGCGTCACCGCATATCGCTTCCTTAGAAGCGATCCCGACAGTAGTGCGACGCCTGTGTTAACGGGTCGATCGTCGCGTGAAGTAGGCAGTGTGTATTCGGCGCGCGATGATGGGATCGCAGTCGGACAGGTCGATCGCCAGTCGAAGAGCTTGCAGGAAGCGGGCCGTGGTCATGCCGAACTGGACCATGACTTCATCCGCCGGCGGCCCCCCGTACGGGAGCCAGGTCTGCGCGAAGCGAATCAACTGGTCGGCCTCGCGCGGAACGCGGGAGTGTCGTTCCGCGCGGATCTTGTCACGCAACTGTCGGCGGCGATCTAGGCGGTGCACCGTGGGGAGCTCGTCGGCGGCGGGACTGTCGGCGCGCCCCCTGCTCGATGAGGGATCGGACCGGAAGTTGCGGTTGGTGCGCGGTTCAGACATGGGAAACCAGCTGTCTCGGGAGTACGACATGTGAAGAGTGCGCGAGATCGAGCCGGCAGTACCGGCGGAGGTTGGCCTTAGAGTCGGGTGGCCATGCTCGAAGATGCGATCTGCACCGGCCGACAGTCATCGAGTGACGGGGCGTGAGCCCCACTCTGAGATTTCTCGAGTCCTGCGAGGATCGACGATCCGTACACAAGCTCGAGATCGAGATCGGGTGCGTTCGGGAATGCGGCTGCGGTGGAAACGGATTGCAGTTCAGTAGGCGGCGCCGGTAGTCGTCGACCCCGATGTGGAAGAGACCCCTGATTCGGTCCGGCGTGGGCCCGCCGATCGGTGCCCACAAGATGGCCAGGTCGAGAATGACGTCGGGATGTGTCACCGTCGATTCCATTGCCTTCTCCGAACCGTGTGCGGGCGAGTTTTCAGTAGTGGCCCACGTCCGATGGGGCCGGTCTGGGCCGTGGTCGCCGTCGTGCGAGTGCGGACGTCGGCGGCCACGGCCTCATTCATGGAGGATTGGTGTCCTGCTGAGAATGAGCCTGCTGGATCAGAGCCGGAATGCCTTGCCAGGGAAGTTGTCATGCCAGATTTCCAGGAGCGTTCCGTCCGCTATCAGGTGCTGGATCGCGCCATTGAGCGCGGTGCGCAGCGCTGCTGACTCCTTGCGCACCGCAACGCCATAGGGGTTGCGTGTGGGTGCGATGAAGGCGACACGCAGCGTGCCGGTGGCTTCGAGTGTGGGGAGCACGATCTCGTCGTCCACGAACGCGTCGATGGTGCCGTCGACGGCAGCGTCGGCCATCTCGTGGAATGCGTCGTCGCTCGCGCCGAATTCGATGACCTCGGCACCGGCGAACGAGGCGGCGAGTGCAATGTTGGTGGTACCGGTGATGGCCCCGACCTTGCGGCCGACGAGGTCAGCGGCCGAGTTGATGGGACTGTCGGTCCGGACGACGACGCCTTCGTTGAACCGTCCGTAGGGGATGGTGAAGTCGACGACCTTCTGACGGTCGGGGGTGATGGCCTGGTTGCACAAGATTGCGTCGCATCGCAGTTCGGTCAGTGTCGGCACGAAATCGGCCCACCGGCGCACGTCGACCCACTGCAGTTCGAGGCCGAGGTGGTTGGCCAGCGCACGACCGAGGTCGGGTTCGAAGCCGAGTCGCACCCCGTCGACAACCGAGGTCATGGGGGGAGCGGCGATGTCCGTGGAGCACAGGACGAGTGTTCCGGGTTGAATGAGTTCGAGATCGCTCACGGTCAGGATCCTTCTGAAGGTGAATACCGGCATGGGGGAGCGGACCCCGCCCAGGGGAGGGCGGGGTCCGCAAAAGGGTGTGTCAGGGGGTGTAACGCAGGTAGGCGTCGAAGTCCCAGTTGGTGATTGCTCCGGTTCGCCGGTTCCATTCGTCGCGCTTGCAGGCGGTGAAAGTTTCGTAGAGCCCGCTGGGCAGAATGGAGCGAACCGCCTTGTCTTCCTCGAGCGCGTCCAGGGCTTCGGTCAAGGTCAGCGGCGGCGGCGCGAACGCCGAGGGAGCGTCGGCGGAGGGGGCATAGGCGTTGCCGAGTTCGGGTTTGCCGGGATCGAGGTTGCGGCGGATGCCGTCGGCCATAGCGCCGATCAGTGCGGCGTGGGACAGGTAGGGGTTGACGGCCGCGTCGGGGGAGCGGACTTCGACTCGTCCGGGCAACACGCGGTAGCTGGTGGTGCGGTTGTCATATCCCCAATTGGTGACCGCCGGCGCGAACAGGCCGACATCCCAGAATCGGGCGTAGGAGTTTGCCGTCGACGCGAACAGTGCGGTCATTCCGCGGGTGTGCTCGAGCAGACCGCCGAGCGCGTGCCGGCCGAGTTCGGTGAGGTCGTCATCGTCGGCGAAGACGTTGTCCTCGCCGCGCCACAGGCTCGCGTGGTGGTGGCAGCCGTTGGCCATGATTCCGGGGACCGGCTTGGGCATGAAGGTAGCCAGGACACCGAACTCCTTCGCCACTGCGATGCAGATCTGACGGTAGGTGATCAGTCGGTCTGCTGTGGCGAGGGCGTTGTCGTATTGGAAGTTGCATTCGAGCTGGCCGGGATCTTCGTAGTCGGACTGGATCATCTCGAAGCCCATTTCCTGGGCGTACTGCGTGATGCGCTTGAGGATCGGCATCATTTCCGCGATGTGTTCGAGGTGGTAGGAGGGGCCCACCCAGTCGGGGAAGAAGGAGGCGGAGCGGTCGATGGCGTCCGGGCCGGAGAACCAGCTCATTTCCGGTTCGCATCCGGTGCGGAGCTCGAGCCCGGTCTCGTCTCGGAAGGCGGCGATCACGCGCTTGAGGTTGCCGCGGGCGTCGGCCTCTTCCGGTTCTCCCGGCCCGGTCTCCTCGCGCAGCGAGCGGAAGTGGTCGCAGAAGACCCGTGCGACGCTCGGGTCCCACGGCAGGATTTGCACGGTGGCGAGGTCGGGCACGAGGAGACCTTCGCGGGTGCTGATGCCGCCCGGTCCCAGCAGTTCACCGGCCAGGCTCGCCTGCAAGCCGCCAGCCGCGGCGTAGCCGAAGGGCACGCCCTTGCGCGCGGCGGTGCCGAGGAAGTACTTGACGGGCATGACCTTGCTGAGGACGCGGCCCTGCACGCTCACATACTGGCAGTGAATGTGGGTGACACCGCGCTCGTCGAACAGTCGCCGACACCGTTCCAGCTCGGATTCGCGGGCGGGATCGCTGAGCGCCAGCTCCAGTGGAGTCGCATGTTCACGGGTGGGCATATTTGGCCTCCGGGGTCTGAAGATATTGTGCGGCGTCGCGCTCGAACAAGCGAGGCTTCGGGTCGGCTGCGTGCGGCACACGAGGAACCCAGGGCTCGAACCCTGAGTGATGAATATAACATCTGGCATTAGATGTTATCGGCTTGTCTGGGCATCCGCAAGCCCTGATTGCCGATCAGGTCAGTAAACAGCCCGGTCGGTACGCATGCCCCGGCGCAGCCTTGAAACGGCGCGCCGGGACATCACGCCCCACTGGTCAGCCGTGCTTGATCCACACGTGCTTGACCTGGGTGAACTCGTCGATACCGTAGCTCGACCCCTCGCTTCCGTAACCGGAATCCTTGACCCCGCCGTGCGGCATCTCGGGAAGCATCGACAGATGGTCGTTCATCCAGACGGTGCCGAACTCGAGGTGAGGGGCTGTGCTCATCGCCCGACTGAGGTCGCCGGTCCACAGGGAAGCTGCCAAGCCGAAGGGGGTACCGTTCGCCCACTCCACCGCTTGGGCGTCGTTGTCGAACGACTGCACGGTCACGACCGGACCGAATATCTCCTCCTGCACGATCGGATCGCCTTGCTCGACCCCGGTGACAACTGTCGGGGAAACAAAATTGCTGTCGGAGTACGCCTGGGCGTGGCCGGTCAGGACTTTCGCTTTCCGAGCGTTCTGGACATAGCCGACGACTCGGTCGCGGTGCCCGCGATAGGCAAGGGGTCCCATTTCGATGTGCTCGCCCTCGTCGGGTGCTCCCACCCGGACGGATTCGAACGCGGGCACCAGGCGATCGAGGAAGTCGTCATAACACGACTTCTCGACCAGCAGCCGCGGCGCCGCCAGGCAGACCTGACCGGAATTGACCGTGGCGGCATGACGGATTCCCGCGACCGCGGCGTCGAGATCGGCATCGGCGAACACGATGGCAGGGCAGTTGCCACCCAATTCGAGATGCACCAGTTTGAGGGTCTGTGCCGCTGCGGCGGCCACCGCCTTCCCGGTAGTGACCGCACCGGTGACCGATATCATCCGCACCGCGGGATGCTGAGCGAGCGTGGAGCCGACCGGATCACCCTGCCCGGTAATGACGTTGAGGACTCCGGGCGGCAGGATCGGGGCCGCGAGTTCGGCCAGTGCCAGCGTCGTCAGCGGGG
This sequence comes from Rhodococcus sp. NPDC056960, assembly GCF_042674125.1. Classification (NCBI taxonomy): domain Bacteria; kingdom Bacillati; phylum Actinomycetota; class Actinomycetes; order Mycobacteriales; family Nocardiaceae; genus Rhodococcus; species Rhodococcus sp. NPDC056960. The sequence goes on from NZ_JBHURF010000014.1 coordinate 83,194, forward strand.
TTTGCTCGGCCGGTTTGAGCACGCACGCGTTGCCCGCGGCCAGTGCGGCGCCGACCTTCCAGATCGCGCCCATCAGGGGGAAGTTCCATGCCGTGATCAGGCCGACGACACCGATGGGTTCGCGCCGCACGATCGAGGTGGTACCGCGGCGGAACCCGTTGGAGGCCAGTCCTTCTCCGCTGCGTACGGCACCGGCGAAGAAACGCAGACCGTCGATTGCCTCGTCGACCTCACCGCGGGCCAGCAAGATGGGCTTGCCCACATTCGCCGATTCGAGATCGGCCAGCTCGCTCGTGTGTGCCGCCATCGCATCGGCCAAGCGGAAGAGGAACTCCGATCGCTCCCGCGGCGTCGTCTCCCGCCATGTCTGCCAGCCGGTTTCGGCGGAACGGACCGCGGCGTCGACGTCGGCGCGCGAGCTCGCCGCCGCCTCGGCGATCACCGTGCCGGTGGCCGGATTCGTGATCGGCGCTCGCGCGCCGTCGGCGGGGTCGACCCACCGACCGCCGATGAAGTTCTGACTGCGTATCTGCCTCATGGGTTCGCTCCTCCGTTGACATCCATAACTCAAACCTATAATGTCAGAGGTTAGAAGGCAAGATTCGGATTTGAGTGAGAGTGGAGGTAGTCGAGTTGAGTGCAAATCCCGTGCAGGCCATCGATTCCGACCCGAGCAGACACTTGTGGATGCATTTCAGCAACATGGGCGCGTACGCACAGGGTGCCGAAGTCCCGGTCATCGTCCGCGGCGAGGGTTGCTACGTGTGGGACCAGCACGGGAACCGGTACCTCGACGGTCTGAGCTCGCTCTACTGCGTCAACGTCGGTCACGGCCGCTCCGAGCTGGCCGACGCCGCCGCCAAGCAGGCCACCGAATTGGCGTTCTTTCCGACCTGGGGCTTCGCCCACCCCCGCGCGATCGAACTCGCGACCAAGATCGCCGACCTCGCGCCCGCGGACCTGAACCGGGTGTTCTTCGTCGGCGGCGGTGGCGAAGCAGTTGACTCCGCCTTCAAGCTCGCCCGGCAGTATCACAAGCTTCGGGGAAATGCCGGCAAGTACAAGGTGATCTCCCGCAACACCGCGTACCACGGCACCACCCTGGGTGCGTTGGCGGCCACCGCGTTGTCGCCGGCACGAGTGCCCTTCGAGCCGTTGCCCATCGGCGGAAGCCACGTGACGAACACCAACGTCTACCGACTCGACCCGCAGGCGGTGGACGCGCTCGCCGAGGCGATCCGGGAACGGATCGAGTTCGAGGGACCCGACACCGTCGCGGCGGTCATCCTCGAACCCGTTCAGAACTCGGGCGGCTGCTTCGTCCCGCCGGAGGGCTACTTCCAGCGCGTCCGGGAGATCTGCGACCAGTACGACGTCCTGCTGATCTCGGACGAGGTCATCTGCGCGTTCGGACGGTTGGGGGAGTGGTTCGGCGCCCAGCGCTTCGACTACGTGCCCGACATCATCACCACCGCGAAGGGGCTCACCTCGGCCTACGCCCCCATGGGGGCAATCATCGCCTCCGACCGCGTCATCGAGCCCTTCCTCGCCGACAACAACGTGTTCATGCACGGTGTCACATTCGGCGGCCACCCGGTCGCCTCGGCCGTGGCTCTCGCCAACATCGAGCTGATGGAAACCGAGAAAATGCTTGAGAACGTGCGCGCCAACGAACCGGTATTCCGCAACATGCTCGAGTCGCTCCGGGATATCCCCCTCGTCGGCGACGTACGCGGCGCCGGCTATTTCTGGGCGATCGAACTGGTCAAGGACACCGCGACCAAGCAACGCTTCTCCCCAGCAGAGGGGCGCACGTTGCTGGCCTTCCTCGCCCCCGAACTCTACAAACGGGGTCTGATCTGCCGGGCGGACATGCGAGGCGATCTCGTCATCCAACTCGCGCCACCGCTCATCGCCGGCCCCGAACACTTCGCCGAGATCGAGACCATCCTGCGGTCGGTGCTCGCCGATGCCGCGGCGCTCTCGCTACCGACCGAATGACCCCCAGGAGAAACCTGATGACCAGCACGATCGACACCACCGGCCTGCCCGCGTACCAGATGTACGTCGACGGGCACTGGGTCGGGGCCGACTCCGGCGCCACCTACGCGACCGTCAACCCCTATACCCAGGAGGCCTGGTCGACGGCCCCCGACGCCACCGCCGCCGACGTCGACCGCGCCGTGTCCGCGGCCCGCTCGGCCCTGACGACCGGGCCGTGGTCGACCGCGACCGGTGCCGAGCGCGCACGATTACTGCGCAGACTCGCGGACCTGCTGGAGCGGGATGCCGCCGAACTCGGAGCCGTCGAGACCACGGACAACGGCAAACTCCTGCGCGAGATGACCGGTCAGATGGCCTACCTCCCGCAGTGGTACCGGTACTACGCCGGCATCGCCGAGACACTCGGCGGCGACACTCTGCCGTCGGATCGTCCGAACTTCTTCATCTACACCCGGCGTGAACCGGTCGGCGTGGTCGGTGCCATCCTGCCCTGGAACTCACCCCTGATGCTGCTGGCCTGGAAACTCGCGCCCGCCCTCGCCGCCGGCTGCACCCTCGTCGTCAAACCCTCCGACTACACCCCGGCCTCCACCCTCGAATTCGCCCAGCGCATGGACGAGGCGGGCTTCCCCCCGGGCGTCTTCAACGTCCTGACCGGCACCGGGCCGGAGGTCGGCAAGGCGCTCGCCGGCCACCGTGGCATCGACAAGATCGCGTTCACCGGATCCACCACGGTCGGTGTCGAGGTCGGCCGCGCTGCCGTGCAGAACATGACCCGGGTGCTGCTCGAACTCGGCGGCAAGTCCGCCCAACTGGTCTTCCCCGACGCGGACCTGGAAGCCGCCGCCAACGGTGTCATCGCCGGCATCTTCGCGGCCACCGGGCAGACCTGCCTCGCCGGCTCACGCCTGCTGGTCCACGAGTCCATCCACGACGAGTTGGTCGAGCTGATCGTGCGCCGGGCGAAGACCATCGTGCTGGGAGATCCGACCGATCCGGCTACCGAGATGGGGCCCGTCGCCAACGAGACGCAACTTGCCTCGGTGCTCGGGAGGATCGAGAAGGCGGTCGCCGACGGCGCCACCGTCGCCACCGGTGGTGGTCAACCGACCGGCCTCGGCGGGCTGTTCGTCGAACCCACCGTCCTCACCGACGTCCGGCCGGACATGGCCATCGCACAGGAGGAGGTCTTCGGTCCTGTCCTTGCCGTCACGCGATTCTCGACCGAGGAAGAAGCGGTCGAGCTGGCCAACGGCACCGACTACGGGCTCGCCGCGGGAGTGTGGACCCGTGACCTGCAGCGCGCACACCGCGTCGCCGCCGCGGTCATCGCCGGCACGGTGTGGATCAACGCCTACCGGGTGGCCGGGCCGGGCGCGCCGTTCGGTGGATTCAAGATGAGTGGCTGGGGGCGGGAGAACGGACCCGAGGCAGTCCTCGAATACACCGAAACCAAAGCGGTCTGGGTCGAGTTGACCGGCGCCACCCGCGATCCCTTCACGATCGGTTGAGGTGACCACGATGCACTCCTCGAACAAGTCCGAGCGTGTGAAGGTCGGCATCGTCGTCGGCGTCGAACACGGGGATTTCGGCATGTGGACGAACATTCCCACCGCGATGCTGCCGACCACCTATATCGACGCCGTCCGCCGCACCGGGGCGATCCCGCTCCTGTTCCCCGCCGACGATGCGTTGGCCGAAAACCCCGACCAGGTACTCGATCTCGTCGACGCCGTCATCCTGGCCGGGGGGCGGGACATCGGCCCGAAGATCTACGACCAGACCCCTCATACCGCCACAGCCGAGCCCGATCTCGCCCGCGATCGGGTCGAACTCGCGGTGGCCCGGCGTGCCCTCGATCTCGACGTCCCGATCCTCGGCATCTGCCGGGGGATGCAGATGCTCAACATCGCCTGCGGGGGAACACTGGACCAGCACCTGCCCGACTCGCTCGCCCACGACGAGCACGCCGCCCACGACGGTGTGTTCGGCAAGCACGAGGTCACCCTCGTCCCGGATACGGTCGCCGCGTGGGCGTATCAGTCCGACGCCGCGACCGTGCACTCCGCCCATCATCAGGGCGTCGGGCGGCTCGGCGACGGGCTGACGGTCAGTGCGCGCTCGGTCCCGGATGCGGTGATCGAAGCGATCGAGTCACCCGAGCACTCGTTCGCGCTCGGCGTGTTGTGGCATCCCGAGCAGGACCCGATGACCCCACTGTTCAGGGCGTTCCTCGACCGGGTCGAGGAACGGGTCTCCCACCGCGGCACCGGCCGCTGACGGCTCCGGCCGCACGAGCCAGGACAACGACCTCATCAATCACCGCAACGCCACCGACCACCCGCAAAGTGAGGCCCACAATGAAAGTCACCGTAGATACCGCGGTATGCGCCGACCACGGACAGTGCATCTTCAGCGCTCCCCAGGTGTTCGAGTTCGCCGAGGACGGAAAGCTGGTCTGGGAGCCGTCGCCGGACGAGTCGCTCCGTGCGTCCGTCGAGGAAGCCGCGGACGTATGCCCCGTCCAGGCGATCCGTATAGCCGACTGACCCATGGCAGCACAGATCGTCGTCGTCGGCGGGTCTCTCGGCGGGCTCCGCGCCGCTGAACAGTTGCGTGTGAACGGCTGGTCGGGTGCACTGACGGTCGTCGGCGCGGAGGCCCATCTGCCCTACAACCGCCCGCCGCTGTCGAAGAACGTGCTGGTGTCGCCGGATATCAGCGCGCTCACCGCAGCCGAGCTCGTCGACTACCCGGGTGTCGCCCTGCGGCGTCGTGCACATGTCGAGGACGTGTCCTTCGTTCTGGACACTCAGGTCGCCAGTGCCGCTTTGTCGGATCGAAGTCTGCGGACCGTCGACGGACGGGAGTTGACCTACGACGGTCTGGTCATCGCGACCGGACTGCGGCCCCGCCGATTGCCGATCGCAGGCTTCGACCGTCATCGTCACGCGCTCCGTACCCTCGACGATGCGATCGCATTGCGCGGTCAACTGATCCCGGGCAGCGCCGTGGTCGTCGTCGGGGGCGGCTTCATCGGATGCGAGGTCGCAGCCAGTGCACGCCGGCTCGGATGCCGGGTCACCGTCATCGAACCGTTTGCCGCGCCGATGCTGCGCCCCCTCGGCGTCGGGCTCGCCCGCACCCTGCAAACCTTCCACGAAGAGCAGGGCGTGACCTTCCGGCTCGGTAGATCGGTCTCGGCCCTGGTCGGGCGGGCACCGGATCCTGCGATGCTCGGTTCCGTCGTCCTCGACGACGGAACCGAACTGGAAGCCGACGTCCTCGTCGAGGCGGTCGGGTCGAACCCCAACGTCGAATGGCTCGCCGGCAACGGCCTGGATCTGTCCGACGGCGTCCTCTGCGACAACATGATGCGGGCCGAAGGACGCGAGAACGTCGTGGCGGTCGGGGATGTGGCACGGTTCCCGAACCCGAGATTCGACAGCACCCCGCGCCGCGTCGAACACTGGTGCATTCCGGCCGACACCGCGCACCGCGCGGCCACCACCCTGATCCACGGGCTGAGCGCCGCCGAGAACGGTCACGGGGATCCGACACCATTCGCGCCGCTGCCGTCCTTCTGGAGCGACCAATTCGACGTCAGGATACAGGGTTTCGGTCGCACGGAGCACGCAGATCGAATCGAGGTCCTGGAAGGAGGATTCGGTCCGGGATGGGTCTCGGAGGGGGTCGCGGTCGGCTACTTCCGGCAGTCCACGATGACCGGCGTGGTCATCGCCGGCGGCACGCCTGCCCAGCGGCTGCGGCACAAAGCCCTTCTCGAGCAGGGCGTGGGCGAATCCGCGGCTTCGACCCGGTGAATGCCGTCCAGCGCGCCGATGTGTCCACGCGCACGTGCATCACCACCCGTTTCTACAACCGAGAACCACTGAAGTGAGGGTCCTGTGAAGGTCGGCATTCCCAAGGAAATCAAGAACCACGAGTACCGCGTGGCCATCACCCCGGCCGGTGTGCACGAGCTCGTGTCGCACGGGCACGAGGTGTTCGTCGAGGAGGCAGCAGGGGCGGGATCGTCGATCCTGGACGAGGAGTATCTCGCCGTCGGCGCGAAGATCCTCGCCTCGGCGGACGACATCTGGGCGACCGGTGACCTGATCTTGAAGGTCAAAGAACCCATCGCACCCGAATATCATCGGATGCGCGAGGGGCAGGTCCTATTCACCTACCTTCATCTGGCGGCAGACAAGCCGCTGACCGAAGAGTTGCAGCAGCGTCGAGTGACTGGCATCGCCTACGAAACGGTGCAAACCAGTGCCGGGGCCCTGCCGCTGCTGGCACCGATGAGTGAGGTCGCCGGCCGGCTGGCGCCGCAAGCCGGTGCCCATCACCTGCTGCGGGCCGGTGGCGGGCGCGGCGTTCTCCTCGGCGGCGTGCCCGGTGTCCAGGCCGCCAAGGTCGTCGTGATCGGGGCCGGTGTCTCGGGGATGAACGCCGCGGCGATCGCGCTGGGTCTGCAGGCGGAGGTCTGGCTTCTGGACCGCAATGTCGACACCCTGCGCGCCGCGGACCGCATCTACCAGGGGCGCCTGCGCACCGTCACCTCCAACGCCTATGCGATCGAACGCGCGGTCCTGGGCGCCGACCTGGTGATCGGGGCGGTCCTGGTGCCCGGTGCAAAGGCCCCGACGTTGATCTCCAACGAGCTGGTCAGCCGGATGAAACCCGGCTCGGTGCTGGTGGACATCTCCATCGATCAGGGCGGATGCTTCGAGGATTCGCGCCCCACCACGCACGCCCAGCCGACGTACGAAGTGCACGACTCCATCTTCTACTGCGTGGCGAATATGCCCGGCGCCGTGCCCCACACCTCGACCTATGCCCTGACCAACGTCACATTGCCCTACGCCCTCGCCCTGGCGAACAAGGGGTGGGAGCAGGCGCTGCGGGAGGACCAGGCGCTGGCGCGGGGCCTGAACACGCACGCCGGGCAGGTGACCTACGCCCCGGTCGCGCAAGCACACGGGCTCGAACCGGCGCACGCCGTCGCTGTCTGAGCAATGCACACTCCTGATCCAACGGCTGTCCACGGGCCGCCGAACGATCCGTTCCACGTGCTCGCCCCCGCTGAAAGGAATGGGGCGAACGCGCACAGCGATTGTTCGGCGGCCCTTTCGGCTTTCTCATCACCGGAGCAGCGGCGGCGCACTCGGGCGTGCCCGTCGAGGACGGCGCGGTCACCACCGAACGTCAAACCGCTCCCGCTGTAAACCGGGTGGTCCTGCGTCCCAGAGAGGTGGCGAGTCAGCTCTGCCCGTTCGGACGCCCACAGACGCGTCGCCGTAATGACCACCTAAAGTTAAAAACTAACCTCTAGTATATGAGGTTATTAGGTGTTACGTTGTGACGACGCTCATAATTGATGAAGGAGAGAGTGTCGATGGACGAAGTTTTTGACGTAGTTGTCGTGGGGGCCGGATTCGCCGGCATCACCGCAGCCCGAGACCTGACCGCCGAGGGGAAATCGGTCCTCGTGCTCGAGGGCCGCGACCGCATCGGTGGCCGTACCTACACCGATGACGCGATCGGGCGACCGGTGGAACTCGGCGGCACCTACGTGCACTGGACGCAGCCCCATCTGTGGCGCGAGATGCAGCGTCACGGCCTCGCCCTCGCGACGCCGCTGCCGATCGAGCGCGTCCATTTCCTGTCGGAAGGCACGCTGCATTCCCGCACCGAGGCAGAGGCGGAGGCACTCGCGACTGCGGGCATGGAACAGCTCGTGGCGGACGCCCGGGAACACTTCCCGGATCCCTACGACATCTACGCTACAGATATCGGCGACATCGACCTGGAAACGTTCGCCGACCGCATGAAGCGCCTCGATGTGAGCCCCCTGGAGCGAGATCTGATAGACGGCGTCCTCTCGTATACCGTCGTGGATCCCGACCAGCAGGCGGTGTCGCAGCTCCTTGTGTGGACGGCACTGAACTTCGGGAACGTACATGCACTGTGGGAATCCGGCGCCCTTTGGCGTATCGCCACCGGAACCAAGAGTCTGATCGAGGCGATGGCCGACGAGTCCACGGCCGACATTCGGCTTTCGACCCCGGTATCCGCTATCGAGGACGAGGGCAGCGAGGTGCTTGTCACCACACGATCAGGAGACAAGATCCGGGCCAAGGCGGCAATCGTGACGGTCCCGGTCAACGCCCTCAACACGATCGAGTTCACGCCGTCGTTGCGTGAGCCCAGCCAACGCCTCATCGACGAGGGGCATCCGATGCGCAACCGCAAGATGTGGGTCCGGGTCAAGGGCGAGATCGAGTCCTTCATTGCCTATGCGCCCCTGGGGGAAAACCCGATCACCTTCGCCGTGGCCGAATATCGCGTCGACGGTGACACGTTGATCGTGTGTTTCTGCCCCGATTCGGCGGCGATCGACAGCAACGACAAGGACGCAGTGCAGAAGGCGCTGCGAACGTTCGTGCCGGACATCGAAGTCGTGGAGACCGCCTGCCACGATTGGGTCGACGACGAATACTCGCAGGGAACGTGGATGATGATGCGCCCAGGCCAGCTGACCTCGGCGATCCCGGATATCCAGAAACCGCACGGTCGTATCCATTTCGCCAGCGGTGACATCGCCCCGGCGTTCGCAGGCTGGATCGAGGGCGCCCTCCAGAGTGGTGCCCTGACCGCCCGAAGCGTCTCACAGGCCATCGCTCCTGGGGCTCCGCTCGCTTGAGCGCCAGCGGCGGGCGACGACATCCGCTTCTGCATGATCAATGAATCCCCAACTCTCCCATGGTAAGTCTCGGGAAAGTTCCACCTACACGGGAAGAAGAGAACCTATGACTGACAGCGCGCTTGTGACCGACAACCTTCTCCAGAAGTACTCTCTGGCCGTATTCGACACTCTCGAATGGGAGCTCATGGAGGAGCTGCCCGACTGCTGTACCCGCAACGGTGACAGCACCATGAAGTTCTCACTGATGGCGGGTGATGGCTTCAGCGCGGGCACGCTTGCTGCCTGGTCATGTGACCGAGACGGCTTCACGTCCGAGAATATCCCTGTCGCCGAGGCCGCTTTCATTCTCGAAGGAGTTGTTCGCCTCACCGATGCAAAGACAGGGGAAGTGACGATCGTGAACACAGGCGAGGGGTACCGGCTGCCGGCGGGATGGTCTGGCCGATGGGAGGCCCTTGAACCCGTCCGGAAGATCTACATCCTCTTCTAGGTAGCGTGCCGAGGGGATGGTGGGGCGATGGCCTCAACGCCTGGCGTCGATCGGTGGTCGGCGCGCGAGCTCAGCATTTACCGGCCGGAGTGGGCGGGACTGCGGGGCAATGTCCTCACACCGCCGGCAACGGCGTGGGACGGATGTGTTCTCACCGAGTGGGAGCTCCGCTCGGCTGGTTGGCAAGATCTGCACGGCCATGACGAATTCACATACTTGCTCGAAGGCGAGCTCCACCTCTCGTGCGGTGGGGATGAAGTCGTCTTGAAGCGAGGAGACCTTGGGCGGGTTCCGGCAGGATCGGTTGGGCGATACTGGGCGCCGCACTACGCTCGGATGCTCGCAATCTATGGGCCGAATCCGACAGGATCGGTAGTGTCCGAGACTGAGTATTGGGACCTTCCGCGCGCCTTCGATTCAGCATGAGGATACCGCGCGAATTACGGTGTGGAAGTTTCGAGGCGGCTGGGGCCTGCAGTCCGCAGGGCCCAGCCGCTTTCGGACCGTCGTGGTCCCAAAGGGAACGCGCCACTGGTCGGTATGTGAAGATGGTTTCGCCTCGGGGGCTGAGGCGCACACTTGCTTTCAGCCGGGATGCTGAGGTCGCTCGGCGACCGGATGTATTCGGTACGCACGAGTGCGCGTTCCCGGCCTGTCGCAACACCGCTGTGCGGCTCTAGCCTTGACGCCGCGCGCGTAGGCCCCCGGTGAACAATCCGACGATGTCGTCTGCGTAATCGACGATCGCGTGCACTATCGGGTCGGTCATCTGATCGGCGAGGATCCGCGTCCGCTCGACACGGGCAGCACCTCGCTGGTGGTCTGCTGCTGTTCACGAGACAGTCGGCGTGCAGCCCGGCTGTAGGTGATGATCGGACTTTTTCCGGAGTGACTCGATGGAGTTCCACAGTTCCGTCGTCCTCGTCGCCGGTGGTGGTGAGACGGCCACCGTCGAATGGACGGTGACCGGAGTGCACACCGGTGACCTCGAGGAATCGCCCCGACCGGTAACCGCATCGAGGTGAGCGGGATCAATCTGCTCGCTTGCAAGCCTGACGGGCAGTGGCACAGGAACGCTCGCACTGGGACTCGGGGACGCTGCTCCGGCAGCTCGGAGTCTTCGACCACTGACACGAACGACATACAGCGGCGCCCGGGACCTCCCAGGGCGCCTTGTCGTACAACCCTGCTCGCCATCGCTCTGCCGCTTCCTACGGCGAAGCCTCCGTGTTCACGGCACCTCCTCACACCGGCGCCGAGCCACCTCTGCCCGGCAGCTTGAACGCCCACGGACGCGTCGGCGCACGGCCACCTAAATATAAATACTATAACCTCTAGTATATGAAATTATGTAATGTTAGGTTGTGACGGCGCTCATAAATGATGAAGGAGAGAGTGTCGATGGACGAAGTTTTTGATGTAGTTGTCGTGGGGGCGGGGTTCGCCGGCATCACCGCCGCTCGAGACCTGACCGCGGAGGGGAAGTCGGTCGTCGTTCTGGAGGGACGCGACCGCATCGGTGGCCGTACCTACACCGATGGCACGATCGGGCGACCGGTGGAACTTGGTGGCGCCTATGTGCATTGGACACAGCCGAACCTGTGGCGGGAGATGCAGCGGCACGGTCTGGAACTGTCGACACCCGAGCCGATCGAGCGCGTCCACTGGCTGGCCGACGGCACACTGCACTCGGGCACCGAGGCCGAGTTCGACGCCCTCGCCGGCCCGAGTATGGAGAAGTTCGTCGAAGACGCCCGTGAGCACTTCCCGTATCCCCACGATGTCCACACCACGGACATCGGGGAGATCGACTTCGAGACCTTCACCGATCGGATGAAGCGACTCGACCTCGACCCGGCCGACCGCGATATGCTCGACGGCATCCTCTCCTACACGGTGGCCGCACCCGACCAGCAGGCGGTGTCTCAGCTGCTCCGTTGGGCTGCATTGTATTTCGGGGATTGGCGAGCCCTGTGGGAGTCGGGGGCCTACTGGCGTATCGCCACGGGAACCAAGAGTCTGATCGAGGCGATCGCGGCCGACTCGTCGGCTGATATCCGGCTGTCCACTCCGGTGTCGGCGATCGCGGACGACGGCGACGAAGTGGTCGTCACCACACGATCAGGGGACACGATCCGCGCCAAGGCCGTCGTCGTGACGGTCCCGGTCAACGCCCTCAACACGATCGAGTTCTCGCCCACGCTGAACGAGGGCAGCCGGCGTCTCGCCGACGAGGGGCATCCGATGCGCAACCGCAAGATGTGGGTCCGGGTCAAGGGCGAGATCGAAGCGTTCACCGCCTACGCGCCGCTCGGTGCCAACCCGATCACCATCGCCATGACCGAATACCGACTCGACGGTGACAGCTTGATCGTGTGCTTCTGCCCCGACGCCACAGCGCTCGACCCCGACGACAAGGCCGCGGTGCAGAAGGCGTTGCGTGCGTACGTGCCCGACCTCGAGGTCGTGGACACCGACGGGCACGACTGGGCGGACGACGAATTCTCGCAGGGCACCTGGATGATGATGCGTCCCGGGCAGTTGTCGTCGACGGTTCCGGACATTCAGGAGCCACACGGCCGTGTCTACTTCGCCGGAAGCGATATCGCCCCCTCGTTCGTCGGGTGGATCGAGGGTGCTCTCGAAAGCGGCGCACTCGCGGCGCGGAATGTGGTGCGCGATCAGGCGGTCGGCAGCACGCAGGCCTGAGAGTCGCCCCTTTCTGCCGGCGACCCGGCTGTGACCGCCGCGGACGTCCGCAGGGCGAACTCGTCGATCACCCGCTGTTACCAACCCGGCGGCAGCGGTGTGGATCGCCGGAGCCGGCAATTCTGACGCGGAGAACCGTTCGGCCGTCGGCCCGAGCGGGACCGCGCCCACCGCTCACATCCGCACCTCCCGCATTCGACCGCTATCTGTCCTGGGTGTGCCGTGCATCGAAACCCGGCACACCCGGGGCGCAGAAGGGAGTCCCAGTGCGCCCCGGCTTGGACAACTTCGTCAAGGACATGGATAAGGCATGGATAGATAAGCGGCGCCACGAAGCTATTGCCGAGCATTTCGCGGACGATGGTGTTCTGCACGACATGACCTCACCCGGGCCGGTCACCGGCCGCGCCGCGATCGCTGAAGCCCTCAGGGCCTTCACGAACGCCTTCTCCTCGATGTGTTTCAGAGTTCCGTCGTCGCCGATGATGATGAGACGGCCACCGCCGAATGGACGGTGACCGGAGTGCATACCGGGGACTTCGACGGCATCGCACCGACCGGTAACCGCATCGAGGCACGCGGGGTCAACCTGCTCAAATGCAACCCCGGCGGATTGTTGCGCGAGGAGCGCTCGTACTGGGACTCGGGGACGCTGCTGCGTCAGCTCGGAGTCTTCGACAACTGATCGGAACTAACGACCACGCCGCCCGGGGTCCCATCAGGGCGCCGTTGCTGTACACCCCCGCGTGCCGTCGCTCGTTGCTTCTCACGGCGGAGCAACCCGCGACTCTCATTCGAAACGCCTCACCCTTCACAATGGAGACCCCGATGATGATGACACGTCTCATTGCGGTGACAGCCTTTGCCATCACGGCAGCGGTCGCCACCACCAGTACCGCCAGTGCCGCACCGCAACAATCCGATCCGCACCACCCGTCAGCCGTCGAAACGGAGATACTCCCCGGCATTCACTACACGGCGAGCGTCATCGACAGGTCCGTCGTCCTGACGACCGATGCCGGCTCACTGACCACCCGAGGCGACCAGTTTCAGGTACTCGATGACGCTGGGAACCTGGTGGCCGGCTTCCCGCTGACCTACTACCGGGATGGGAAGGAATGGCCGGTCGCCGCACAGATCGACGGGAGGAGCGCCACCCTCACACCCAGCACCGATTCCTCGACAGCCACACCGCTCGAGGATGCAGCGCTCCCACTGGCGCCGAACGCCCTGGATGTTCAATCACCGGAGTTCAGCACTGCCCTCATCAACTTCGGTACCGAGGTCGCGCTCGGCGTCGGGATGGGCAGTCTGATCGGAACGGCGATCGGTGCCGGGATCGGATGCATCGCTGGCGGAGCGCTCGTCGGATCCGCCGTCGCCGTCCCGACCATTGGCACCCTCGCCGTCCCCGGCTTTCTCGGCGGATGCCTGGTGACCGGGGCAGCAGCAGGTGCCATCGGAGCCGTCGCGGGAACCATAATCGTGGGCGGGCCGGTCGCCGTTGCAAGCGCACTCCAGTTCTACGACGCCATCAACGCCCCCGCCACCGAACCCCTGGCGGGCTGAAAACTGCACGCCCCAGGCGTTACTTCGGGCAACGAGTCGGATAGCCGTGTCGCGTGGTTCAGCCATCGACACGGCGACCGGTCGTGCTGAGCGTCGGTGGTCGAAGTGGACGGTCAGATCACGATCACATTCGACAGGGATTCGCACGGCACCGTGGTGACCCAGCGCAGACCCCATGCGTGCTACGCAGGATGCCCGACGAGCGCCATCACTCGGTCGACCAGCGGATCGCTGCGTGCCGCACTGGCGATGACGAGTGTGTGCAGACGCGGCGCGTCGACGAGCGGCCGGTAGGTGATCCCGGGAACGGTTCCGTCGCGGATCTCCCGTGGAACGAGACACACGCAGTGGGCGGCGGCGACCAGACCCAGCATTCCCATCAGGCTGTCGGCTCGCCCACCATCTCTGGGCTCGAAACCTTCGGCGCGGCAACCTGAGTAGATCAACTGGCTGAGCCCGGGCAACGCGGTCGAGGAGGGCAGCGCGAAATCCTGATCCCGCAGGTCGGCCAGGGCGATGTTGTCCCGGGACGCGAGATCGTGCTCGGCGGGAAGTGCGCACACCAACGGTTCGTCGTGCAGGAGCCGGATATCGAGATGGTCGGGGTCCGCCAGTGGAGCGCGGACCATCGCGAGGTCCAGCCGCCGGCTGCGCACCATGTCGGCGAGTTCGGCGGAGGTGCGTTGATAGAGGTGGATGCGTAGGCCGGGCAAGTGGCCATGCACCATGCCGATCAGGCGGGGAACCGAGACGTAGGAGGCCCCGCTGACGAATCCGAGGCGCAGCGTTCCCTCCGCTCCTCGTGCGATCCGCCTGGCACGTTCGGTGGCGGAACTCTGTGCATCCAGGAGGTGTCGTGCATCGAGAGCGAACGACTTCCCCGCGGGGGTGAGTTCCACCTGGCGGGTGCTTCGCTCCAGCAGCGGCACCCCGATGGTTTTCTCGAGGCGTTTGATCGCCTGGGTGAGGGGCGGCTGGCTCATGGACAGTCGTTCGGCCGCGCGGCTGAAGTGCAGTTCTTCGGCGAGCACGACGAACTGCTCGAGCAGCCGCCGGGAAAAATCCATATCCTCCATCATATTAATGGTGCCATAATTAGTATTGGATATCGACGGCTGTTGCGGTTTTCATTAGTGGTGTGAAGCACGACAACCTTGGGTCCCACGGATCGAGCACATCCATGTCCCCTCGCGCAGAACCCTCCACCCCTGCGGTTTCGACCCGCGGTCCCCTGGAAGGGCTCCGCGTGATCGAATTGGCCACGGTCATCATGGGCCCCTACGCCGGTCAGCAATTCGGTGATCTCGGTGCGGACGTGATCAAGGTCGAGGCTCCCGCCGGTGATCCGACACGGCAGTTCGACCCGAAACGGCATCCGGGGATGGGCGGTCCGACCCTCAATCTCAACCGCAACAAACGCAGCATCACACTCGACCTCAAAGACGCGTCCGATCGAGATTCGCTTCTCGCGTTACTCGAGACCGCCGATGTGTTCATCACCAATGTCCGTCCCGGCGCGCTCGCGCGGCTGTCACTGGGATGGGAGGACATCGCGGCGGTCAATCCGCGTTTGGTCTACGCCACCGCACAAGGTTTTCGATCCGACTCGGTGATGCGGGACAACGCAGCCTATGACGACATCATTCAGGCGGCCACCGGACTTGTCTGGCTCAACGAGCAGGTCTCGGGCCAGCCGCACTTCATCCCATCGGTGGTGGCCGACAAGGTATGCGGACTGATGATGGTGCAATCGGTGCTCGCCGCCCTGCACTACCGCGACCGTACCGGGCGCGGGCAGCACGTCGAAATCCCGATGGCGGACACCATGATCGCCTTCAATCTCGTCGAACACCTCGCCGGAGCGACACTGGACCCGTCTGACGACAGCGGTTACGGCTACCGACGGGTTCTCAGCCGGGAACGCAAGGCCTGCCGCACCGCCGACGGGTGGATGTGCATCCTGCCCTACAACGACACGAACTGGCGGGACTTCTTCGCGTTCGCCGGCGACCCCGACGCCGCAGCCGATCTCCGGTTCACCACCATGGCCGGCCGCGTCGCGAACGCCGATGCCCTCTACGCCAGAATGCGCTCCTTGACAGCGCAGTTCAGCACTGCCGAGTGGCAGCGCATGTGCGATCGCGCGAGCATCCCGGCGCATCCGGTGTACAACCTCGCCGAGAGCGCGACCAGCCGCTACGCACGGGACGGCGGTCTGCTGACCACCGCTGAGCACCCCACCGAGGGGTCCTACCAGCTGATCGGTCACCCGGTCCGGTACTCCGAGACACCGGCGCAACTGCGCCGGCACTGCCCGGCCCAGGGGCAGCACACCGAGTCGATCCTCGACGACCTCGGCCATCGGCTGCGGAGCCGGGCATGACCGCCCGCACAGCCATTCGACCCCGGGCCTGCCGCACCACTGTGAACGGAGACGAACTGCCATGACCATTTCCGGAGGTGACCTTCTCGTCACCATCGACAACCAGATCGGGCGTATCACCCTCAACCGGCCCGAGAAGAAAAATTCCTTCACCGTCGCCATGCTCGAGGACTGGGCGCAGGCGCTGCACGACTTCCAGCGCGACGACGGGGTGCGGGTCGTCGTGGTCCGAGGTACCGGTGAATCCTTTTGCGCCGGAGCAGATCTCGCCGACATCGGTGGGATCGATCGCACACCGTTGACCAATCGCAGGCTGATGACCGACACGGTCCACCAGGTGGCACGTGCGGTCGAGGATCTGACCAAACCGCTCATTGCCGGTGTCAGCGGTCCCGCCGTCGGCGCCGGAATGGATATGGCCTTGATGTGTGACTACCGGATCGCCTCGACAACGGCGCGGTTCTCCGAGGGGTACATCCGCGTCGGCCTGGTGCCCGGGGACGGCGGCTGCTTCTACCTGCCGCGGCTGATCGGCCGCCCCCGCGCACTGCGGCTGCTGTGGACCGGCGAGTTCGTCACCGCCGAACAGGCCCTCGACTGGAATCTCGTCGACGAAGTCTGCACGGGCGACGACTTCGACACCCGGCTCCATGCCTTCGCCGCCCAGATCGCCCGGCAGCCGCCCGTGGCGGTCCAGATGATCAAAACCGCAGTACGCCAATCCGATACCGGCGACCTGCGGGCGGCGCTCGACCTGATCGCCTCACACCAGGCGGTGGCGATGACCACGGCCGACTCTATCGAGGCGCTCGACGCCTACACCACCCGACGCACCCCCGTCTTCGAGGGACGATGACAAGCCAGGACACGATGACTACACGAGAACAATCGCTGCGCGCTGCGGTGCGCGAACTGTGCGCCGAATGGGACTACGAACCCCGATGCGACGCCTGGGGCGGCGAGACCGACCCCGACTTCAGCCGGGAACTCGGACGGCGCGGACTACTCGCGCTGACCTGGCCGAAGGAACTCGGCGGCGCTGCGGAATCGAACCTGTCCCGGCTCGCGGTCACCGAGGAACTGCTCCGCGCCGGCGCCCCGGTTTCCTACCACTGGGCAGGCGAACGACAGATCGGCCCAACCCTGATCCGCCACGGCAGCAAGGCACTGCAGGACGAATTCTGCACCCGCCTGGCCAGGGCAGAGATCAGCTTCGCGCTCGGGATGAGCGAACCGGACGCCGGCTCCGACCTGGCCGCGGTCCGCACCACGGCCACCCGCACCGATGAAGGCTGGGTCATCAACGGCCGCAAGATCTGGACGAGCGGCGCCCACTTCGCCGACTACCTCTACGTCCTCGCCCGCACCTCCAAGGGTGAGGATCGGCACGCCGGCCTGAGTGAATTCGTGGTCGACACCTCCGCACCCGGCGTACACGTGCAACCCATCATCGGCATGGACGGAGGACATCACTTCAACGAAGTCGTCTTCGACGACGTTCACGTGCCCGACCGGTGGCTGATCGGCGCCGAGGGACACGGCTGGCAACAGGTCATCTCCCAGCTCGCCTTCGAACGCGGTGGTCCCGAACGATTCCTGTCGATGTACCCGCTCCTGGGCGCGGTCCTCGACGCCGAAGTCCTCGACGACACCGACCGCGCCGCACTCCGCGTGCTGACCGCACAGCTGACGGTCCTGCGGTCACTCTCGCGGAACATCGCGGCCGCTTTGGACGCCGGACACAGCCCGGTCGCGGAGGCCGCCACCAGCAAATACCTCGGCAACCGGCTCGAACTGGCCACGCTCGACTTCGTCCGGCCTCTGCTGCCTCGGTGTGATTGGCGCGTACAGGCCCTGTTCGACGCGGCCGTGATCGCGTCCCCGAAGTCGGGTCTACGCGGCGGCGCCGCCCCGGTCATGCTGTCCATCGTCACGAAGGAAATGCAATGAGCACCACGATTCTCACCGACGAAGCGGCCCAACTCGCGGCGACCGTCACCGATGTGGTGGCCACCTGGCACCCCCCGGCCGCGGGCCGCCTCATCTCCGACACCGAACACTTCCAGGACCAGTGGAAGGTCGCCGAGGAATTGGGATGGACCACGATCCTCGACGACGCCGACTGCACCAGCTTCGAAACGCTGGCACAGTCGGCCGAACTCATCGACGCCGCCGCCGCCGTCACCCGCACACTCGCCCACGCCGGCGCCGCCCTTCCCGTCCGGCAGACTCTGGTTGCGCGCGCTCTCGCCTCCCAGCCGATAGCGACCGGCCCGATCGTGGTCAGCCCGCACTCGTTCGGGGTCTGGGACCCGATCGCGACCGTCTTTGTCGATGGGGACGGCACTGCCCACGAGCGGACGGCGCAGGAAACGGCGGACCGCGACATCGCTGCCCGGCCCCTGCACCGCACCGACCCGCCGAAGGACCTCGGGGACGGACCCGACAGTGTGCTGGCCCAGTTTCTGCTCGTCCAGGAAATCGCCGGCGCCGCCCATGGTGCGATCGAGCAGGCCCGCGCCTACGTTTCCAGCCGGGTGCAGTTCGGCCGGCCCCTGATCAAGCTTCCCGCAGTGGCCCAGGAACTGGGAAGGCTGACGATCGCACAGCTGCAACTCGACGAGGCGATCGCCGAATTCGCTCGCCGCCTGCACACCGCATCAGCTGATCGGATCCTATTCGCTGCCACCGTCGCCCGGGCCCTGGCCTGTGATGTCGCCTCCGACGTCGCCGCACAGACACACCAATTGCACGGTGCACTCGGCTTGACCGCGGACGCCACGCTTCGGCACCGCACCCTGCTGCTCTGGGCGGACCGGGACGAGGGCCTGCACCACCGCGGCTGGGGCGTGGATACCCTACCTAACTGCGAGGTCGACCTGTGGTCGCTGAGCCAGCCGGAGGGCACCCTTCCCGCCTGACGACGGCGACGCCCACACCTCGACCAGGTTCCCCGCCGATCTTCTCCAATCTTGATTTCACCCGTGGTGGGCCCGGGCACGTCGCCTCGTGTACAACACCGCTGCCTCGACGCGGTTTATGAACCGAAGCGCGGGTCACCGGCGCGCACCGACACGACTCGCGGCACCCTCTTCCCGCATCTAGCGAGGTCACCACCCATTCGAAAGGAACATTGATGACGAACGCTGTCATCGTCGACGCGATCCGAATCGCGTCCGGCAAGGGCAAACCCGGCGGTGCCCTGTCCGGCACCCACCCCGTCGAACTCCTCGCCCAGGTCCTGCGCGCGCTGATCGACCGCAACGACCTCGATCCCGCCCTCGTCGACGATGTCATCGGCGGCTGCGTTCAGCAGGTCGGTGAGCAGTCTGTCAACATCACCCGCACCGCCCTGCTGTCCGCCGGCTTCCCGGATTCGGTGCCCGGGAACACCATCGACCGCCAGTGCGGGTCGAGTCAACAGTCCGCGCACTTCGCCGCCCAAGGTGTCATCGCCGGCGCCTACGACATCGTCATCGCATGCGGCGTCGAATCCATGAGCCGGATACCCATGGGCACAGCTCCCGCCGGCCAGGACCCCACCGGCCCCGGCATCGCCGCCCGCTACCCGGAAGGCCTCATCCACCAGGGCATCTCAGCCGAACTGATCGCCGCAAAATGGAAACTCGACCGTGAGACCCTCGACACCTACTCCGCCGAATCACACCGGCGAGCCGCCACCGCGAGCGACTCCGGCTTCTTCGGCGCCGAAATCGTCCCTATCGCCGTCCGAAACGCCGACGGATTGATCACTCCCCACGAGGTCGACGAAACCGTCCGCGCCGCCACCACCGCTGACAGCCTCGCAAGGTTGGGCCCGTCGTTTCGCACGGACACCGTCGCGCAACGCTTTCCGGAAGCCGGCTGGCACATCACCCCCGGCAACTCGTCGCCGCTCACAGACGGCGCCTCCGCCGTCCTCATCATGAGCGAGGAAATGGCCGCAAAACTGGGCCTGATCCCACGCGCCCGGTTCCACTCCTTCGCCGTGGCCGGCGACGACCCCATGTTCATGCTCACCGCCCCTATACCCGCCACCCACAAGGTCCTCGCGAAGTCCGGGCTGTCCATCGACGACCTCGACGCCTACGAAGTCAACGAAGCCTTCGCGCCCATCCCACTCATGTGGGCCCATGAGTTCGCCGCCGACCCCACCAAACTCAACCCCCGCGGCGGCGCCATCGCCCTCGGACACGCCCTCGGTTCCTCCGGCACCCGCTTGCTCACCACCCTCGTCAACCACCTCGAAGCCACCGGCGGACGCTACGGACTCCAAACCATGTGCGAAGGCGCGGGAATGGCCAACGCCACCATCATTGAAAGACTCTGAAACACCCTCAACGTCGCCGTACGGGAGGCCGGCGAACAGCCCAACAGGGTTGTGTGGGATCCGATCCACCGATCCCGTCGGCATATCGGACGGAGTGGCCGCCATCGATCTGCTGCATCCGGTACCGCGTACCCGGACCTCTTACAGACGATCGACGACGCCAACGCTTGGCTCACTCGATGCAGCTTTCAACTGGAAGCGCAGCACGCACTGCCGGCGGCGGCCGCCTCCGTCGAGGGCATCGACGCCTTCAGGAACAAACGCCCGACAGTCCCGGCGCTAATCGATCGATCGAATCGGACGCCGGTGCCGACAGTCCCCCGCGAACCGGCGCACCGATCGGAAGGAAACAGTGATGATGGGGCCTCTCGACGGATTGCGAGTGATCGAGCTGGCGGGTATCGGGCCGGGCCCGCACGCGGCGATGGTCCTCGGTGATCTCGGGCCGACGGCTGAAGCCTCCGTCCGTCACCGGAGTACCGGGGTTGCACTCAGCGCTGCAAGGTTGATTCGCCCAGACGTAAGATCCGCGAAGTCATGCCTGCGCGGAATCGTGTGGGCCGTGCGCCCCTGCAGTGGCGCGTATGAACCCGAGGATTCCTTCCGCGCTGCTACTCATGTGCTCGGCCATCAGCCGACGTGCCGCCTCCGCGTCACCCGCTTCGATTGCCGCAAGGATGTCGCGGTGCTGGGCGTTCGTTGTATGGCGGGCCTGCGGGCCCACTCGGAACGCCCCCATCAGGGGGTTCAACTCGGCCTGCACCTCCGTCTCCGCCCGCGCCAGCCGGTGTGACCGGGTGCACGAGGCGATGGTGACGTGAAAGGTTGCGTCGCACTTACGGAATTCCTCGAACGCTTCCGCCGCGTCCATCCGCTCGAGCAGCTGCCACATCTCAGCGATGTCCTCGGCTGTGGCGTGTTGGGCAGCGAGCGCCGCGCTCTCCCCGCCGATGGCGATGCGATAGGCGGTGAGGTCCTCGAGGTACTCGTCGGTGATCGCCGCGATCCGCTTCTGCGCTTCGCGCTCGGGAACCGTGAGAGCCAGCTCTTTGACGTAGGTGCCGCCCTGGCGACCGCGTCGGGTCTCGACGTAGCCGGCTTCGCGCATCACGGCGAGCGCTTCACGCAACGTCATCGCGGAGATCCCCAGCTGCTCGGCCAGTTCCGACTCGGAGGGAAGTCTGGCTCCGACATCGAAGATGCCCAGCCCGATGGCCTCACCGAGCCGGCGAACGGTCTGCGCTACCAGCCCTTCGCCGCCGATCGGGGACAAGATGACACTGCGAACGAGCAGGGACGCCGGTGAGGGGGTCCGGGAATCGGACGTCGAGTCATTGGTATCCATTATCTCCACATCATATAGGTATAGAGCCG
This sequence comes from Rhodococcus sp. NPDC056960, assembly GCF_042674125.1. NCBI lineage: Bacteria > Bacillati > Actinomycetota > Actinomycetes > Mycobacteriales > Nocardiaceae > Rhodococcus > Rhodococcus sp. NPDC056960. The sequence continues at coordinate 104,765 of NZ_JBHURF010000014.1, forward strand.
TATGTGTCATTGGGTGAGGATCACTCAGGACTTGCAACTCTAACATCTAATGTTAGAGTTAAGGCATGAGTATCGAATCCGCCACCGATGGCGAACTGCTGAAGATCACCGACCCTGGTTTCTCTGCGATGGGTGAGGAGATCCGTGCGGCCAGGCAGCGAAACTGGTATGCCCGAACCAATTACGGTCTCGCTGTCCTTCGTCACGGCGAGGTGGGTGCCCTGCTCAAGGACCGTCGGCTCCGGCAGGGCAGCTGGTCGTGGCCCGCACAGAACGGCATCAACGACGGTGTGCTCTCGGACTGGTGGAAGAACTCCCTGGTCGGTATGGAGGGTGAGGACCATGCCCGCATCCGCAAGTTGGTCAATCCCGCGTTCTCCCTCTCGGTCATCGCGACGATGACCGAGAGTTTCCGCGAGCTCGCCCACGATGTGATCGATCAGTTCGCCGACACCGGCGCATGCGAATTCATGACGGATTTTGCCGAACCGTACTCTTCTCGCGCTCTGTCCCGGCTGCTCGACCTGCCTGAAGAAGATTGGCGCGAGCTCACGCAACTCGCGGCCGACATGGGGCTCGCGTTCGGTCCAGAAATCGTCGAGCAGCGCACCACGATCGAAACCGCAATCCTCGATCTCTACGCCCGCGCAGACGAACTCGTCGCCCAGCGCCGCGGCCATCCCACCGACGACTTCGTCTCGGCATTGGTCACTGCAACGGACGAGGCCGGCGATCGGCTGAGCGATCACGAGCTTCGGGAGCTGATCACCAGCCTGATCTTCGGCGGCATGGACACCACGCGCAGCCAACTCGGATTGATGATGCAAACCTTCGTCGAGCACCCGGATCAATGGGCGTTGCTCGCTGACCGGCCGGAACTCGCCGCCCAGGCGGTCGAGGAAGTCATTCGCTTCAATCCGACGATCCACTGGACCACCCGGCTGGCAACCGAGGACTTCTCCTTCCAGGGTGTCGACATCCCGGAGGGTACGGTGCTCCACCTCCTGTCCTACGCCGCCGGCACCGACCCCCTCGCCGTCGGAGACGCGAGTTTCGACATCACGGTCAAACGCGCCCCCCACTTCGGCTTCGGGGGAGGGCGGCATCACTGCCTCGGGCATTTCGTCGCCCGGCTCGATATCCGCGAAGCGCTGCAAGCCCTTTCGCAGCGCCTCATGCAGCCGCGGTTCTCCGCCCTGCCCAGCTATCGGCCCCCGACCGGAAACACCGGCCCGATCGAACTCCCCGTGAGCTTCGTTCCAGCACGCCCGAACTGACCAGAGAGGTGACCGGCACGCCGTCCTGCCGAGCCGTAGGCGTCGGGCGAACGGACGGCAGTGTCCCTGCATGGGCGCGGGGCGCGAGAAACCTACCGCTCAGATTTTTAACATAAAACCTCTTGTATTAGTGGTATGACGGCAGTAGCGTTCTCGCTCATCGATCGGAGTGCGCGTCGTCACACCCCGGTCAGTCACCCTCACCGAAGGAGCTCACATGACCGAGCGGGAATCCACTGTCCACAGAAGTGGACGGAACTGTCTGCAGACGGCGTGCCTCGGCCCGTCAACCAAGGCGGCGTGACATGACCAACCCCTCCACATCCACAGCAGGCGGTGGCGCCGCCGCGGAGGCGCACCTCGAGTCGGGACGTTTGGGGCGGGCCTCACTCGTCTCGTTGTCCCTGGCGTCCTTCTTCCCTGCCGTAGGCATCGCTCTGGTGCCTCTGCTCGTGTTCAGCACCGCCGGCGCCAATGCATGGCAGGCATCCCTCCTCTCCACGATCGCCGTCATTTGCGTCGGGCGAGCGGTCACCGCGTTCGCCCGGCGGTATGTCGCCACCGGATCGCTGTACTCCTACATCGGAGAGGTATTCGGACCCTGGGCCCGATACCTGACCGCGGCCGCACTGCTCGCCGGATTCATCGCCGCGATCGGAGCACTCGCCGCCGTCGTCGGGATCTTCGCCGGAAGCTTCCTGCTCACGCACGGCGTCGACAACGCCCTGTCATTCGGCCCGCAACTGGCGATCTTCCTCCTCGCTCTCACCCTCGCCGCCGCGATCGCCTACCGCGGCCTCGACACCTCGGTCTGGATCGCGGTGACCCTCGCCGTGCTGTCGTTCCCCCTCGTCCTGGTCATCACCATCGCCAGCGCCGCCAAAACCGGACTCGATCTCGCCCATCAGTTCAGCCTCAGCGAATTCAGTCTCAGCGGAACCCTCCAGGGCATGGCGGTCGGAGCGGCCTTCCTGGTCGGATTCGAATCCTGCACCGCACTCGCCGCGGAAACACGCAATCCCCGCCGCAACGTTCCTCTCGCCGTCATGTCCGTCCCGGTCCTCCTCGGAGGCCTCTTCCCCCTGGTCACGATCCTCCAGGTCCCGGGACTGCAGGCGGCCTCCGCCGAACTGGACGCCGGAATGTCGGCGCCCGCGGCATTGGCGCTGCATGCCGGACTCGGCTCCGGCGTCGCCACCGCCAGCGACCTGGTGCTCGCCGTCGCCACCTTCGCCGCGCTCATCGGCTTCGTCAACTACGGTGCGCGCTTCGCCATGACCCTCGCCGACGACGGTGTCCTCCCCGCGCCGCTGGGGAGAATCCATCCTCGCCACCACAGCCCCTTCGTCAGCATCGCGGTGATGTCCCTCGCCGGTCTCGTTCTCGCTACCGCCCTCGTCTTCGTCGCGGGCGACGTAGTGTCGGCGTACTACACCGTCGCTCCCCTCGTGGTCTACCTGTGGGTGCTCCCGTACGTCCTGATCACCATCGGCGCCATCGTGCTCACCGTGCGAGCGCGCGAGAACCGGCCGTTCCTGATCGGCGCGTCCGTTGTCGGCGCGGTGGCGACCGCGTGGATGTACCTCAACGGGGTAATCAATCCACCGCCCTCACCGGCCGACTCCATGTCCTGGGTCGTGCTGATCGTCCTTGCAGTCCTGCTTGTCGTCTTCGCCATCACCAAACGCAGACAACCTCCGAGTACAGGGGTGGAAGTCTCACCGCGACCGGCGGTCCAAGTCGAAGAGGTCTGACCAGTTCGAATCTGAAAAACGCGAAGTGGCTGGAGGGACACATCCCTCCAGCCACTTCACCATGCCCACCTGGAGAAACAGCGGCCCCGATCACGCTGCGCTGTGGTCCTCCAGACCCGGGAACAGCGCAAGCGACACCATCACATCCGAGAGAGAATCAACATGAACACACACATCCCGTCGTGGCACGACGACGAAGTCAAGGCCCTGTCCGAGCTCGCGGTCGGATTCTTCGAACGCGAGGTGGTCGCGCACCACGAGAAGTGGGACGCCCAGCACCGCATCGACCGTGAGGTGTGGCTGGCGGCGGGCAAGCTCGGACTGTTGTGCTGCTCGATCCCCGAGGAGTACGGCGGCGGCGGTGGCACGTTCGCCCACGACCTGGCCGTGTTCGAGGCCCAGGGATATGCCGGTGACCTCGCGCTCGGCATTTCCGTGCATTCCGGCATCGTCCCGCACTACATCTACGAGTACGGCACCGAGGAGCAGAAGAAGGCGTGGCTTCCGGGCATGGCGACCGGGGAGATCCTCGGCGCCATCGGCATGACCGAGCCCGGCGCCGGCTCGGACCTCAAGGCGATCAAGACCACCGCCATCCGGGACGGCGACGAGTACGTCGTCAACGGGTCGAAGACGTTCATCACCAACGGCGCGTCCGCCGACCTGATCGTGCTGGCGGTCAAGACCGACCCGAAGGCCGGCGCCAAGGGGGTGTCGCTGCTGATCGTCGATCTGCGGGACTGTCCCGGATTCGCCGTGGGTCGGGTGCTGGACAAGGTCGGTCAGCACGGCGCGGACACGTCGGAGTTGTCGTTCACCGACGTGCGGGTGCCGGTGTCGAACCTGCTCGGCGAGGAGGGGCAGGGGTTCGGGCAGTTGATGGCGCAGCTGGTGCAGGAGCGGTTGATCATCGGCGTGCAGGCGTCGGGTGCGATGAATCGTGCGGTCGAGGACACCGTCGCGTATACGAGGTCGCGGCAGGCGTTCGGGCACAGTCTGTTCGAGTTCCAGAACACGGCATTCGAGCTCGCCGAGTGTCAGACCATCGCCCGCACGTGTGCGGTGTTCCTGGACCATTGCATCGAGGCGCACCTGCGGGGCGAGTTGGATCCGTCCGAGGCGGCGATGGTCAAGTACTGGCTCACCGAGCAGCAGTGCGCGGTCATCGACCGGTGCGTGCAGTTGCACGGCGGGTACGGATATATGCGCGAATATCTGATCGCCCGGATGTACGAGGACGCCCGCGTCCAGAAGATCTACGCGGGCGCCAACGAGGTGATGAAGGGAATCATCGCGAAGTCGCTGTGACCGCCGGCTCGGACGACACCTCGTACGCGGCCTCGTCGAACCGGCCGAGCCGCTGCCGCATCCAGTCGTCCACTGATCTCTGTTTGTCTCACGACCCCAGGTTGCCTCAAGGAAGGTTCTCCACCATGCACATCGCAGGCAGTGTGTTTCTCACGGAATACTCGATTGGTCCAGCTCAGCTGGCTACGGCAATGGAGGAGCGAGGGTACGAGTCGTTGTTCTTGCCCGAGCACACCCACATTCCCATCAGTCGACTGACCCCGTACCCGGGCGGCGGCGAAATGCCCTCGAAATATGCTCACACCTACGACCCGTTCGTCGCCCTCACCGCAGCAGCCATGGTCACCACGACGCTCCGGCTCGCCACCGGGATAAGCCTCATCGCCGAGCGTGATCCCATAACGACCGCGAAGGTCGTCGCCTCCTTGGATGTCATTTCCGGCGGACGCACACTGCTCGGTGTGGGAGCAGGCTGGAACCGAGAGGAAATGAGGCACCACGGCACCGACCCCCGACACCGGTGGGCAGTGCTGCGTGAACGAGTCCAGGCGATGAAAGCGCTGTGGACTCACGAGGAAGCGGAATATCACGGCGACTATGTGAATTTCGACGCATCATGGAGCTGGCCGAAACCCGCCCAACCAGGCGGTCCCAAGATTCTCCTGGGAGGAAACGGGCCAGGAATCTTGAACCGAGTAGTCGATTACGCTGACTCCTGGATGCCCATCAGCGGGCCTACGCTGGCAACCAACGTCTCCGAACTCGGCAGGCTGGCCGACCTGGGCGGACGTTCGGATATCGGTGTGACTGTGGTGCATACCGGACCCCCTGAACCCCGAGCGTTCGACAGCTATGCGCAGCTGGGAGTCGACCGAGTTGTTCTCCTCTTACCGACTGCAGGTGAGACTGAGACGTTGAAGAAGCTCGACGAGTGGTCCGCCTACGCAGGGGAATTCACTGCCTAGTTCCCGCTCGCCCGGCCGGACCTCGTCGAGAAGGGGCCCATCGATGCGCCTTGCCCAGGGCATCGCCCCGCGAAGTGCGGGAGTTGGAGCAGTTTACGTGCACGACGCGTCACGATCGGCGTGTTTGCGTGCTTGCCGAAGGTGTTAATGTCCCGTTTGGACTCCATGCTTGTTCTAGCACAAGGGAGCTACGAGGATTGTCTCTCTTCTACAACCCAGGCAGCGACCTGTGTCCGCGAGGTGAATCCGAGTTTGGTGAGGATGTGTTCGACATGTCCTTGCGCGGTGCGTTGAGAGATCACGAGCCGGGCAGCGATCGCCTTGTTGGTCAAACCCTCGGCGACCAGATCCGCAACCTGCTGTTCGCGTTTCGTCAGGGTGCCCGAACCTGGGGACACCGGCTTGTGAGGGCGCTCGCCGAGCGCGTAGGTGACCGCGGAATCGAGATCCAAAGCCCTGCCATGCTTCCGCGCCTCTTCGAAGACCTGGTCTGTGAGCGCCAGACGGGCAACCCTCTCACACGCCTCGTGGTACACGAGCAGGTTCGGTACAAGCACAGAAGGGCTCCCGGCAACGCCACCGAGCACCTCCGCGGCGCCCATCAACGTACCGGCACGTGTCGGGTCACTGCCTCCGGCCACCCAGGCGAACGCCTCGAAGCAATTTGCACACCCAACGGGGTCGTCGACGAGGCGAGCAAGTCGCAATCCCTGCTCGAGCAGATCGATTGCTCGGCCCTGAGCACCCAATCGCCATTGGGCAACGGCCATCGCCCACAACGCGTACGACCGGTAAACGGATTCACCGTGAACCTCCGTAATCGCGAGGACTTCCTCATAGCATTCGATCGCCCGGTCGGGTTCGGTGTCGAGCAGCTGATACGCCAGTCCCAGCAGGGTCAAAGACTCGATCTGGAGCGCGAGATCACTCTCGGATCGGCGGAACACCGACAGTGCCCGCTCCAGACCCGACACCGCGCGCGGGAGATCGCCGCTGAACAACCCGAGCGTGCCGTCCGCATGGTCGGAGATCGCGTGCGCTATCGGGTCGTCAATCTGATCGGCGAGGGCGCGCGCCTGCTCGACAAGCTCGGCACCTCGCTCATGGTCCCGCTGCTGTTCGGTCATGAGGCAGTCGACGCCCAGCGCTCTGACGGTGGCGGTGGTAGGACGTTCGCCCCGGCGTGAGAGGAATTCGTCGAGCCAGCGTCTCTCCTCGCTGAGCAGGCCGCGTGACCCCCAGAATTGCGCCAAGGGTGAGGCGATCTGCAAACCGGCTTCGGCATCGTTCACTGCGAGGCAGAAGTCCATGGCCTCACGCAGATTCGGCTGCTCACTATCGAATCGTGCGATCCACTCGAGCTGCCGGGGACTGATGAATTCGTCCTCGGCCCGGCGGGCCAGCTGGCGGAACCAATCTCGGTGCCGCCGACGCAGAGCATGGTAGTCGCCGTTTTCCTGTGCCTTCTCGCGCCCGTAGGCACGCAGGGTTTCGAGCAATCTGAAGCGGACGGTGCCGCGTTGCTCTTCGCGGATCAGGATCGACTTGTCGACGAGGGATGCCACTGAGTCCAGCAGAGCCCCGGGCTGCAACTCGTGCCCGCACACGTATTCGGCAGCATCCAACTCGAAACCGCCGACGAACACCGACAGACGTGCCCACGTCAGTTGCTCGAGCGGGGAGCACAGATCGTAACTCCAATCGACACACAACCGGAGCGTCTGCTGGCGCGTCGGCGCGCCTCGGCTCCCGCGGGTCAACAGCGCATAGCGATTGGAAAGTCTCTGCAGGATCTGTTCGGGCGACATCGCCCGCAACCGCGCCGCCGCCAGCTCAATCGGCAACGGCAACCCGTCCAGCCGGTGACAGATCCGCGTCACCGCGGACTTGTTGGCATCGGTCAACGCGAAGGTCGATACCGCCGAGGTCGCGCGTTCGGTGAACAGCGACACGGCGTCGTAACGGGGAAGACCCTGAAGTGACGGCTCACGGTCGGGATCGGGGACGGTGAGAGGGGGAACCCGCAGCGTGGCCTCCCCGGCTACGGTCAGCGGCTCACGGCTTGTCGCGAGGATACGCAGATTCGGGTTATGTTGCAGCAGTGCTGTGGCGAGGTCGGCCGCCGCGTCGACCACCTGCTCGCAATTGTCCAATACCAGTAACAGCTCACGGGAAGACAAAAAGTCCAGCAGAATCTCGTGTATCGACCGGTCAGTTTGGTCCCGCAAGCCGAGGGTGGCGGCCACCACGTCGATCAACCGGGACGGAGTGCGGACTTCGTCGAGTTCGACGAGCCACGCTCCGTCGGCGAACTCGCGGCGGATACTCGTGGCAAGTCGTAGTGCGAGACGTGTTTTCCCCACCCCGCCGACCCCGACCAGCGTCAGCAGGCGTGATGATGCCAGCAGACTCTTCGCTTCGGTGATTTCGTGTCTGCGACCGACGAAGCTGGACAATTCCAGGGGGAGGTTCCCCCGTTCATGGCGGGAAGGGTTCGTTGGGAACCGTTCAGGTGATCGTGGTTCGGGTTCCAACATGGCTCGCGCATGCAGAGCCATATCGTCTACAGGTAGTCCGCGGCTGCGTTGAATTTCGCGTAGGTGCTCGGCCAATGCGGCGGCAGAGGGGTGCCGATCTTCGGGGTGACGGGACATTGCCTGCTCGATGACGGTAGCAACATCATCTGCGAGGCCTTGATCTCGCAGGTCCGGGGCTGATTCGGTTGTGATGCGGATGAATTGGGCTACCAAATGTTCGCCACTGCGGCGCTCAAATGCGGCGTGGCCGGTGACAGCGCAAAATAGGGTGGCTCCGAGTCCGTAGATGTCGGAGGCAGGGTTTGGGGCCGCGCCGCCGAGGACCTCGGGGGCAGTGAACGCGGGTGAACCGGTAACGATGCCCGAAGCAGTTTCGAACCCGCCGGTGATATGCGCGATTCCGAAATCCGAGAGCGCCGGCTCACCGTAGTCGGTGAGGAGGATGTTCGCTGGTTTGACGTCGCGGTGGACGATGCCCTGGCCGTGGGCTGCTTCCAGCGCGCCAGCCAGCCTCACTCCGAGCCGCAGCACTTCGTCCACAGGCAATGGACCGTGCTGCCTAATCCGTTCGTCCAGGGAGCCCTGCGGGTGGTACGGCATCACGATGAACGGTTCGCCGCTCTCGGCGACGCCGACCTGGAGGACATTGACAATGTTCGGGTGGCCGGTCAGGCGGCCCATGGCGCGTTGTTCGCGAAAGAAGCGCTCCCGGTTCTCCTCCGCGAGATCGTTGGTGAGCACCTTCACTGCAACGGTGCGATCGAGAGAGGTTTGTGTGCACTGGTAGACAACGCCGAAGCCACCACGACCGATCTCCCGAGCGTCGTAGAATCCGTCAGCGCTCAGCGCCGATGTGACCGAGGGGGTCACATCGCGGTGGGTCTCGAACGGATCGATGTCGGACATCGTCCAGATCGATTCATCTGTTCCGCGATACGTTCGACAAAATCCGCACGGTTAGCCTCTCGACGACGTGGTTCCCAGGATATCGCTGTCCGCGGCTCCGGGCGGGGCGGGCTACGGCTCGAATCGAACGCTTGGAGTGGACGGAACGCGCGGTGTCAGGACCAGCACAATCTCTTGATGAGCCGACGGTAGCGGGCCGCTATGGGAGATTATGTGGTCACTCGGCTATCGCGGTCGCGGGGTGCGCCGGTGGGCGGTGAGCAGCAGGCGGTCGAATTGGGTGTGCAGGGCCGGTGTCCGGTTCGAGTTCGGTAAAGCCGGCGACGAGCTGTTCGGGCGATGGTGCGCAGGCCGGTGTTGGCCTCTTGGGAGCGCCAGGTGAGGATGTCGAAGGCGCGGTCAGCGGGGACGTCATAAGCGATGGCGCCGTTGTCGGAGGCACAGGCAATAATGAGGTCACACCAGCCTCATAGGTAACAGGAGAACAGACGCATGCGCCATCGCCCCCGGACCGCCTTTCTCGCCTTGGGTGCGGTCACCGTGCTCGGTTTGACCGGGTGTTCGGCGATCGCCGATGCCGACCCGGGTACCGGATCGCTCGGGGGCGCACCGACCGCTCCCGCACCGGGGTTCGATCCGGCACCGGCGTTGGCGAAGCTCGAGACCCTGCCGGTCAAGGGCCGCGCCCCGAAGACCGGCTACACCCGGGAGCAGTTCGGCCCGTCCTGGTCCGACGACAACGGAGTCGAGGGCGGCCACAACGGCTGCGACACCCGCAACGACATACTCCGACGTGACCTGGTCGACCTGACCTACAAGACCAGTACGAAGGACTGTGTGGTGGCGACCGGCACCCTGCACGACACCTACACCGGCACGACCATCGCGTTCGTCCGCGGCCAGGACACCTCCACCGCGGTGCAGATCGATCACGTCGTCGCGCTGTCGGATGCCTGGCAGAAGGGCGCCCAGCAACTGAGCCCGGAGCAGCGCCGCGACCTGGCCAACGACCCGCGGAACCTGCAGGCCGTCGACGGACCGACCAACGGCCAGAAGTCCGATTCCGACGCCGCCTCGTGGTTGCCGCCGAACAAGGCCTACCGGTGCACCTACGTCTCCCGTCAGATCGACGTCAAGGCGCTCTACCGGCTGTGGGTGACCCAGGCGGAGAAGGACGCGATAAGTCAGGTTCTGCACTCCTGCTGACACCGATGGTCTGCGCGCTGGCGACGGACGGCGAGATGCGCTGGCAATCAGCCAATTGTGCTGTCGCCGCGCTGTAGCGCTACAACGCCGACGGCACAGCGCCGGAACTTCCACAGTGTGAGCGGTGATCTGGCGGCCCTCGGCGGTGCGGATCCGTTCGTCGATGACCTCGGCATCTTCCTTGTTCGCCAGGCCGATACGGACGGCGGCCGCGATGGCCCGGGGGCGGCGGGACGGTGCCGCGGCGGGACGGTCCGGGCAGGCCGGCTACGGGAGACTGGTAAGGGTACGTATTCCGACCGGGAGGTATTCCGGTTGTCCTTCGCCTCGCCGATGAGCTGTCGATTACTCGCTTTCGGCGAGCAGCGCGAGCAGCTTCTCGAGGGGGACACCGCTTGTGCCGTCCTGCGCGATCACTCGCTCGCGAGGCGAGTTCACCAGGTTCTCGATCTTGGCGAGTTTCGTCTCGGCGGTGTCGCGTTGGCGCCTCAGTGCGCGGATCACGCCTTCGTTCTCGGCGTTCAGTTCGCGGAGTTCGTCGATGCCCGGTTCGATCGTCATGAGATCTCCTGCCCGTTTCCTGTGGTTGCGATGAATGGTAGTGGTTGGTGCAGACGCTCCTGCGTTGCTGCGGTGTGGCGAGGACGAGACTTGTTCTCGGACAGTCCCCCTACGGGTCAGCGACAATTCTGGCGTTGTACGTGTGCGCGGTCCGGCGGTTACCAGAGGGTGAGGGGTAGACCGGCGTTTTCGGCGGCGCGGATCCGGTCTTCCATGGTGCCTGGGTCGTCGTGGTTGGCGAGGCCGGTGCGGATGGCGGCGGCGATGGCGCGGGTGCCGCCGCAGGTCGTATTTGCTGCGGTTGATTCGGTTGGTGCCCAGCCGCATGTGCGCAGGGTTGACGCAGCCGGCGAAGTCGCACTGGTGGCACAGCACCGCGTCGTCGGCGCCGGACCACCCCAATCGGGGATGATCCCGTGTTCGAGTTGGTAGGCAAACAGGTGCGCGGGCACCGTGCCGCGCCGCGATGGTCCGGGCAGGCTGGCCGCCCGGAAGGACCCATGTCCTGTCGATGACACCCACCGATCCACACTGAACATCGACTGCCCTCTTGCACATAGCATTTCGATATAAATCGGGAGATCACGGCGGGGTCGTCGAGCCAGGAGCGCCACAGCGTCTCGGGAACACGGATCGGCTGCGGTTGCCCGAGCAGGACGAGCTGTTCGAGCGCCGATGGGGAAGCGGGGGAGGGCATCCCTGGCAGCGGCAGGGGAGTGCCGGTGACGGTGGTCATCCCGTGCCCGCCTGTGTCCCGTTCTCGGGTGTTACCGGGAAGGGTAGGGGCGGGGCCCGACATGGCGGGCCTGTGTCGCTGATCGTCAGGCGCGCCGGTATGAGTTACATGGGGATCGTTCTCCACCGGGAGCGGGGGCTGTGGGTGGTCAGGTCTTCCGATCGAGGCTGTTGAGTTCATCGAGCACCCGGTCGACCGCGGTGGTCGGAATGTGCACATCCATCCCCACCGTGTCCCGGAGGTAGGCGCGGACGGCGACGAGCATGCCGAGTTCACGCTCGAGATCTGTGGCGGTTCGATCGCTCATGTTTTCTCCTCCTCCCGCTGGCACGCCTCGATCATCCGCCGCCTGCAGCAGTTCACAACAACAAGTGGGGGCGAGAGCCATCCTCGGCGTGTGCGGCGGCCTACTTTCGGTTGTGCGCGGTGGGTGACGAGAATTCCGCTTCCCGCACCGTCTCCCGGAAAACCGCACTTCAGCACACTTTTCGCGTTGAAATCGTGTCGGAGGGTGGTGCCGATAACATGCTCGGCATGACGATCGAGCAGGGCTTACGTCCCCGTGAGCTGCCCGCGGCTGCTGTTACCGGCGACGCCGCGGTGTTTCCGGACCTGTCGGAGGCGGTGGCGGCGCGGATCGGGCGGTCGATGGCCGAGTCCCGGTCCGAGGGCACCCGCCGCACCTATGCCTCGGCGTGGCGGCGGTTCGCGCAGTGGTGCGCCGCCCACGGGCATGCTCCGTTGCCGGCCCATGAGGCGACGGTCGCGGCGTACCTGGTCGATGCCGCCGACACCATCGGTCCGGACGGCATCCGGGTGTATGCGCCAGCGACCCTGACCAAGTGGGTGGCCGCGATCGCCCACCACCATCGCCGTGCCGGCCACGAGTCGCCGACCGGGCAGGAAATCGTGCGCGCCACCCTGTCCGGCATCCGCCGGGACTACGCCGCGGTGGGGGACCGGCCCCGCACCCCGCGGGCCGCACTGCTGACCGCGGACATCGTCACCATCGTCAACGCCGCCCGGACTGCGGTGGACGGCTGGGCGGATGCGGTCCTCGAACGCCGCGACAGCGCACTGATTCTGATGGGGTTCGCCGGCGCCTTCCGGCGCAGCGAACTCGTCGGCCTGGACGGTGGGGATGTGCGCGTGCACCGGCACGACGGTGTCCACGTGCGGCTGCGCCGGTCGAAGACCGACCAGGAAGGCGACGGCACGGTGCGGGCGCTGCCGTTCACCGACCGCCCCGACAGCTGCCCGCCCTGCGCGTATGTGCGGTGGGCGCAGGTCGTGGCCGCGTTCGACACCCGCGGCCGCCCCGGGGTGATCCGGCTGCTGACCACCGCGGAACCGTTCGACACGCACGTGTGCCGCGGCGTCAGCCCCCGCACGACGGCGCGGGCGCCGCTGTTCCGGTCGATCCGCAAGAACGGCAACCTCTCCGACACCGCGCTGTCCGGGGCGGCGGTGCACAAGGCGATCCGCCGCCGCGCCGGCCAGGCCGGCTACGACCCGGACCAGGTCACTCAGCTCGGCGGACACTCACTGCGCGCCGGGTTCGTCACCCAGGCCTTCCGCAACGGCGCCGACGCCCACGCGATCATGCGTCAGACCGGACACACCACGCCCGAAATGGTGGAAGCGTATGCGCGGGAACGGACTCCGCTCGTCGGAAACGCTGTCACGATCCTCGGGTTGTAGCGATGTACGCCACCACACCCGGCACCCGGGATGTACCTACCCAGCCCGCGCCGCGGCTGTCCGCCCGGGACCGGCATGTCTGGGTGCTGTTCACCGACTGGTGCGCCGCGACCGACCAACCTCAGATCCCCGCCACACCGCAGCAGCTGGCCCGGTTCCTGCGCGAGAACCCCGCCGCCCCGGCCACCCAACGACGCCGGGTCAGCGTGATCAACACCGTCCACCGCGGGCAGGGACACCCGGCGCCGGGCACCGACGAGGCGATCCGCCGCGCCCTCAACACCACGAGAGCCGCTCGCCTGCACCGCGTATCGGCGCTGGTCGCCGAGCGGCTCCCGAACATCCCGGTCACCGGGTGGCCGGCCGGCTTCTTCGGCCGCCGCGACCGGCTCATCCTCGCCTTGGCCGCGGCGGGCGTGGGGTTCGAACCGATCGCCCGGCTCCGCCGCCGCGATCTCACCGTACCAGGCAATCGCGGTGCACCCCTGCTGCTGTGCATCGACGGTGCCCGGCTCGATCTGCCCGAGTCCCGCGAGATCCCCCTGGGTGCGCTCTACCGGGAGTGGACCGAGGTCCTGGGATTTCTCGACCAGAACGACGTCACGACCACGATCGCCGAGCATTTCAAAGCCGGCCGCGACCTGACCGGTTTCGACGCCGGCTACCGCGCCGACGACCGACCGCTGCTGACCTCGATCAACCGCTGGGGTCACACCCCGCTCGACCCGGCGCCGCCCACCGCACGTGCCGTCGCCGCGATCGTCCACGCCCACCTGTCCGGAACCGCACCCGCGCACATCCTTCCGCCGCCGAAGCCACGGCCGCGGCCGGCCAAGTCGCCCGACAGGTATCCGATCGACGACGGCCGGGTCCTCGATCCGCACTACTACGAACGGGGAACCGCGGCCCGGCGCAGCGCCCACCACGAGTTGACCGACGTCACCGACCTCCTCGACGACATCGAAGACCGCGCGGACCAGCTGTCGGCCGAGCTGGACGGCATCCTCAACGACGTGCCCTGAGTACCCGGCCGAGCTCAGCCCGATCGACATCCTGGTCTCGACGGCTCGGAGGAAACACTGACTCGAACGGACGGCCCGCATGGCGATCAATGGCGGTTCTACGACGACAGCAACTTTCTGCCGATCGGAACGTCGATGCCACCCCCCTGTACTACTCAACCGGCTGAAGCTGGCCAGAGCTGATCTCGCGACGCAGTCCGCCGGGATCGCCGAGTGGCTCCGTGATCACACGCCAACGGCCGGCCTCGTCCGCATCCTCCACCGCAGAGGCTTCGGCGACCTCCTCGACGAAGGAAACGACCCGCAACCATGAGCCGAACGGGGCGACACATCCGATCCGTCCGCCGTCCAGCGGGTCACACCGGACTTGTCCACCAAGCATCGACAACGAACGGTCCGGAGCGAAATCGCAAGCCACAGGATCGCCGTTCTCAGGGATGCCGGTAGGACGGGGGGCCGAAGCTAACCCTGATGACCGCAGAACAGCGCTCAGCCCGTTTCGCCTTCTCGTCCGACCTCGGTAGCAGCTCACGGAGTCAATGACTGGCGGCTCTACCTCCCGATCGAGGTCGTGCACTTCGATGTCACCCGTCTGCTATTCCGGTCGCCGCGATTGCTGGTGCGCGGTGAGCAGGAGATGGTCGAACTGGGTGCGTAAACCGTGGTCGGGTTCGCAGTCGGTGAGGCCGTCGACGATCAGTTCGGCGATGACGCCGAGGCGGGTGTTGGTCTCCTGGGAGCGCCAGGTGGTGAGGTCTGCGACCGTCTTGTCGACGGCGTCCATGACGTCGCTGCGATGCGACTCGCATGGTTTGCCCGCGCAGGGTTCATGTAGCGACGACCGGGTCGGTTCGTCGATCTCTTCGCCAAATCTCTAGTCGAGGTTTGGCCCGTGCGCAACCGATTTCCATACGAGCCGAGTCACTGGAATCCTCCACCGTTTCGCCGTCTCGCCACCCATCTCTCAGTAAGTGCCACGAAATCGGTGGACTCGGGCTTAGCCGTGCTCATCGAGAAACTCGCGGACACATGACATCAAGCTGTCAGGGTCGTCCACGTTGGGAGCGTGTCGACCAGGAAGTGTGACAACCGTACAGTTCGACAGTACCGATTCGAGGCGCTGTGCCCAGTACGTTTCTAAAAGAAGATCCTCCGACCCGGCCACCAACAGCACCGGAGTGTCTCTACCAGTTACTTGCTCAGGCCATGGGTCTCCGACAGGGTTGGCCGTGCGCAACGCGTCCGGTATCGGGAATGCTACAGCCTTGACCGCGCGGTAGTGGCCGGGCGTACTAGCAGATTCATACCGTCGGTCGAGATGCTTTGACAGGTGTGGGCCGTCCGTCATCAGGAGCCGGACGATGCGCGACAGGTCCTCCTTCGTACCGTCCCATCGGCTCAGTTCGGTCAGCGCGAGTGGTGTACGCCAGGGTCCGCCCGTTCCGTTGACGGACGTTACCGAACGCACGTCGAGTGGCGCGTCTGAAGCAAGAGCACGCAAGGCGAGGGAACCGCCGAACGACGTACCGAGCAGGTGCACCGGCTCGGTGATTCCGATGACCAGTAACAGGTCTGCAATATGTGCGAGGCGGAAATCGTAGGGGGATGCGCCTAGGAACACTGCTTTCGCCGTGTCCCCGAACCCCAGCAGGTCGGGCGCGATGACGAAGAAGTCCTGCGCTAGGAGCGGACCAATGCGAGACCAAGATACAGCCGCACTGCCACCGAATGCGCCATCGTGAAGCAATACAATCGGATCCCGGTCCGGACTGCCCCAGGTGAGATAGTGCGTCGAAAATGGGCCCACTGGTATTTGATGGCTCACGGCTGCCGAAGGTTCGGTCATACGATGCTCGTCTCTGCCTGTGCCCCCACTGCGAAAAGATAGTGGTCGGGATTAGCATCGTGCGTGAATTTCCAATAGTCGAGCATGCTCAAAGGCCAATTCTGAGAGATACGGCCGGATGCACTCTTGTACCAGCTGTTCACCCCCGAAGCGCCCCAGGCCATTTCTGCGTTGGCTGCGTCGATTCGCTCGTTATACTTCTCGAACACGTCGGGTTTCACCTCTATCGACTGCAGCCCACTCTCATGCAGTAGATGCAGACATTCCAGAATGTACTCGGCGCCCATCTCCGAAAAGAGAATCGTACTCCCGTTGACCACCAGGTTAGTGTTCGGGCCGTACAGCGAGAAGAAGTTCGGAAAGTTCGGGATGGTGATACCGATGTACGCTCGGACATCCGTCCCGAACGATGAGTGAATATCGATGCCCCCGCGGCCGACGACCTCCATCGGCATAAAGAACTCGGACGCCCGAAAGCCCGTGCCAAGCACTACCACGTCGGCCTCGTGAAGTGTGCCGTCCGTGGTGCGAACTCCCTTGCATTCGAATCGGTCCACGCCCTCTGTAATCAGAGATACGTTGCTTCGTTTGAGAGTTCGGGCCCATGTGCCATCGTCTCGGAGCATCCGTTTCGCTCCCGGCGGATAGTCAGGCACGACGTGCGCTAGTAGGTCTGGACGATCGGCAAACTGACCGCGGATATAGGCCTCGAGCGTTACCCGGAGCTCGTCGTTCAGAGAGGATACTGAGAAGTCGCTCTTCCACTGCGGATCGACTTGAACATAAGCGCGCCGACCTTCCATCGTCATCCAGAACTGCTGGAATCGGTACCACCGATTGTAGTGGTCAACGTGCTCTAACAGCCACGCCAGTCCGGGGGCGATGGCCGACTGATAGTCCGCCGCGGGCAGCATCCACGGAGGCGTCCGCTGAAGAATCGACACTTGGTGCGCAGTCTCGGCCAAATGTGGAATTGCTTGGAAAGCACTGGCACCCGTACCGATCACAACAACGCGCTTGCCGGATAGATCCAGCGAGTGATCCCACCGAGCGGTGTGGACAACTGGACCACCGAACGCGCCCAGGCCTACGAAGTCAGGGATATTCGGTCGGTTCAGCTGCCCGACGGCGCTGATCACTACGTCGAATTCGAGCGTATCTGTATGTTCGTTACCGACCGTGGACACCAACCACGAGCCGGTGTCCTCTTGGAAGACCATCCGAGTCACCTCGACACCGAACCGGATCATCTCGCGGAGCTTCAAATCCCCAGCGACCTTGCGGAAATACTCCAAAATAGCACCCTGCGGCGAGTACTGCTGGGGCCAGTCGGACACCTGCGCGAAGGAATAGCTGTACCCGAAATTTGTGGTGTCCAGCCGACACCCCGGGTACGAATTTTCGAGCCACGTGCCGCCAATGTCACGGTTCTTCTCGAACACGGTCACCTCGTGACCGGCCTGGCGGAGGCGATGAGCCGCGAGCATCCCTGACATGCCGGCGCCGACCACTGCCACGCGTCGGGTAGGGAGATCCGGATAGTCCGAGGTGTGCCAAGACGGTTTTCCGACATCATGGGGATACCCGAGTTCGTGCGTCATCAGCGGCATGTAGGCGTCGTCGACGTCGCCGGTAATGAAGCTCATCAAGGTGCGCAGGTTGTTCTCGTCTTCGAGGTCCAGTGGTGTGGCACCCTCATCTCTAAGCGTCCGAAGACCCTTAACCGCAATAACTTTTGCCTTCTGTTGTGTGTCGGAGGTCATTCCCGCCTGCGTGGGCACCACGGCACCGAGTGGACCAGCGGGCGGTCGCGCATCGTGTTGGACCAGCGACAGGTCGCCCGTCAGGAACGCCAACGCACACAGAAGGGCAGGAAGCTCGGCTTCCTCGACGACCGAAGTCAGAAACCCGTCGTCGGCCTCCCGAAGAGTCGGAGGCTCGGGCAAACGATTGGTGGAGGTCATACAGATCCTCTCGCAAGTTAAGACGGAGTCGGCAAATGCTAGTGTGCGCAATGCGCACTACACGTGCGTTGTGCACACAGTGTAGATGTGGGGTGAGCCACGGTCAATGCATTGGCGACAGCGACACCTTGTGGCGTATGAACGGTTCCGGCATCGGCCTCGCGCCATACAAATTTGCTGGCGATCACCGTCCGGTCGGCGGAAAGGAATCTTGGCAATGAGTGATTCGCTGGGCGTTCGCTGTCGGCTTGCGCTAGCGCTAGGCAGCTGGCCATCGATCCGCGGGTCTGGACCCCGGCATGGGCATTCTTGCGTCGGCCTGACTATGACGTCACCTCGACGATGTTCAGGACGCGGTGCGACGCCGCCCGCCGATCAAGGCGTCGCAGCGTGAGCGCGCGTCTGCTCGGCATCACCCTGACGTTCCAGTCAGGCGGATCATGCCTCAGAGTAGGCGATCTCGCGAATTTGGCTGGCGTGGTGGGAAGCGCATTTGAGATGCGGTAGATCAGGCTACTAGACGTCCCGGCCCGGTACGGGCTGTGGCAGACCGTCTACGGGTTGTTTCGACGCAGGCAGTGGGCGCGGATCCTGACCGCGTTGCAGGCCCTCGCCGATGCCGCGGGTGCGGATCCCGATCCGGATAGCCTGGGCTGCGCCGGACCACGCCGCACCACGCCTCACCGAAACTCGCCACCGTCGCCGACTTGCGGTGGCGGGTCGAGGAATGCTTCCAGCAGCCAAGAACGAAGCCGGCCTCGACCAGTATCAGGTGCGCACCTACCGGGCCTGGTACGCGCACATCGCCTTGTCGATGCTCGCCCTCGCCCGGCTCGCCGGGACGAAAACCGAAGCGGTAAAGGGGGAATCGGAACTGATAGTCAGGCATGATCGCGTACGCGCTACCCGAGATCAGGCGGCTGCCTGTGAATCTGATCCTGCGACACGCCCACCCCGACGAGCACATCTGATCCTGGTCACACTTGCGAAGACTCCGTCAACACCGGGCCGGCACCTCTCACTTATCGAACCTGTGGTCACCTGCCATGCCGTTGCAGTATTGGGCCTCGCTTAGGCCGATAGCGTTCACAGCGCCGACGAGATGGCGACAGCAGTTCGCTCGACGTGCTGGGCCAGTGTTGAATGCGGCGTCAAGTACTCCTCCATATCGAGTCCTGAAATGTTGACCGCTCCGACGACCCGTCCATCTCTGTCGCACACGGCGGCTGCGATTGCACTGGATCCGGGGCGAAGCGTGTCGCGCACTATGCCAATGTGGCCGTTGTCACGAACCTCCTCGATACTCGGGAGCACAGAGTTATAGAGATCCGCGCCGAGACAGTTCTGGCCGTCGCTCTTCGTCATCCGGCTGAGAATTGCCAAACCAGTCGCGCTGGTGTCCATCCTGATTCTGGTCCCGACAGATACAGTCGCGTTCAGCGGTGAATCCTCGGTCCAAAATCTGTCGATCAGCATGACGTGGTCACCAACTGGAACGCCGAGAGAGACAACCCATGGATTACCTCGAACTACCCTGTTGTAGAGGTCCATGGCATATGCGGGAGCCACCGATGGGAACGATAAGCGGTTCAGATATGCAAAGCCCAGGTCGAGCGCCCCGACGTCGAGATGCCATTCGCCGCCAACGTCGCAAGCTAGCTGGCCAGCCTTAAGGCTGCACAACAGTCTGTAAGTCACTGTACGGTCCAAACCTGCGACCTCTCCGATATGCCGAGCCGTCATCGGGCGACTTGCATTCTTTAGAACGTCCAAAACCTGGCAGGCTCGCATCACCGACTGGACCGTTGTTCGTCGTTCCTCGCCCATATGAGCACCTCGCCTTCTAGCCCTTGACCCCTTGTGATGCACCGCATAGCATTCAAACATAGCGCACACAGTGTGCGCAATACGCACAATTGATCTCATCGGACGCCCGGCGCACTGGTCGGCGGATCATGAATAAGGGCCGACACGCTTCATCGCATCCTGAGGTTCGTCCCCAGAACGAACTGACCCGATCCGATAGAAGCGCGGCATTCTATTGCGTTTCGGACACTGTGCGTTTACGACCCTTCTGGCCGAGCATGCTCGAGTGACGTCGGAAGCGAGAGAACCTCATTCGGCGCAACGCCGACCAACGCGAAGGACACGACATGAAATTCGCTCGTTTCGGTGATGGCCGACTCGGCGTGGTGATAGCCGACAGCATCGTCGACATAACCGGCACCACTGCCGAGACTCAGTCGGGACGACTGCACGACTTGATTGTCTCGGGCAGCACGATAACCGAGGCCGAACTGAAAGCTGCGCCACGACAGTGCCTTGACGAAGTGCGCCTTCTGGCGCCGCTGCCGCTGCCACCGAAGATCGTCGCTGCACCGGTGAACTATCTGGACCACAAGGTCGAAATGAAGGTGACACACACGGTTGCCGACCTTGGCGTCTTTCTCAAAGCGCACACCAGCGTAATCGGTCCTAACGGTGTTGTGCGATTGCCATTCACAGATGTGCGTCACGATCAGGAAGCTGAACTCGGCGTCGTCATCGGTGCGCGATGCCATAACATCTCACCGGATGATGCACTGGACGCGGTCTTCGGATACACGTGCCTATTCGACATGACGTTGCGATCGACCGAAGATCGTTCGACGCGAAAGTCGTTCGACACGTTCACTCCTCTGGGACCTGTCGTGGTCACCAAGGATGAGGTCGGCGACCCGAGTCAATTGCGTATGTCCTGTTGGGTCAACGGCGAACCGAGACAGGACACCAGCACTGGAGATCTGATCTTCGACGTCCCCACCCTCATCGCCTACGTGAGTTCGGTCATGACCCTCGAGCCCGGTGACGTCATCGCCACCGGCACGCCCGCGGGAGTCGGCCAGGTGAATAGTGGTGACCGCTTAACGATGGAGATCACCGGCTTGGGACGCCTTGAGGTCACTGTGTCGGACGAGGGAGCCATCGCCTATGGCAGCCGAATAGGCGCACGTCTCGCCGCTCAGGGATCCGCGACAGCTGTTGGTTAGACAGGCCGAACCAAGCAAAGGAACTGTCATGAAATTGCAGGACACCGACTCTTCGTCCGTGACCACGACTGCGTTGCCTGTACCGCCGCCCCCCACGCCCGAAGAAGAACGTCGATTGGCGGAGATGTACCGAAAATTCGACGATCACCATATGGTTCCCCTGTGGTCGGAGATTGGCAATATCATGCCAAGTCAGCCCGAGCCGTCGGCAGTTCCCTACGCCTGGAGGTGGTCAGAACTCTCGGCGCTGGCCAAAGAGGCCGGCGAGCTTGTGCCCGTAGGACGGGGCGGAGAACGTCGCGCGATCGCCCTCGCCAACCCGGGGCTGCAGGAACCGTTCGCCTCTCCCACATTGTGGTGCGCGATTCAATATCTGGGTCCGCGGGAGGTCGCGCCGGAGCATAGGCACTCACAGAACGCGTTCAGATTTGTTGTCGAGGGCGAGGGGGTGTGGACCGTCGTCAACGGGGATCCGGTTCGGATGAGCCGGGGTGATTTCCTGCTGACACCGGCATGGTGTTACCACGGCCATCACAACGAGACGGACGAACCGATGGCGTGGATCGACGGCCTCGACGTGCCCTTCGTTCACTACACCGACGGTTCATTCTTCGAACTCGGGCCGCTTCAAGTCACGGACCAATCGACTCCCCAGTATTCGCGCTCCGAACGTCTTTGGGCACACCCGGGTATTCGGCCGGTGTCGAGCAAGAGCAATACCGAGAGCTCACCGATTGCGGCCTACCGCTGGGAACACACCGACAGCGCGTTGAATGATCAACTCGCACTGGAAGACGAGGGACACCCCGTAACTGTGGAACCGGGCCATGCCGCCATCCGTTTCGTGAATCCGACCACAGGCGCGGACGTGCTGCCAACGATACGAGCCGAGTTTCACAGGCTGCGCCCTGGCACCGTTACGGAGTCCAGTCGAGTTGTTGGTTCTCGGGTGTTCCAGGCCTTCGAAGGCCGCGGTCGATTCGTGATAGGTGAGAAGGTGTTCGAAATAGAGAAGGGTGACGTCGTGGTCGTCCCGTCCTGGGCTCGGGCCAGCATCGAGGCCGAATCGTCCCTCGATCTCTTCTCCTTCAGTGACGAGCCAATAATCGAGAAATTAGGATTGTCTAGTCCGCCGGGACTCGTCCCCCCAATGTCGCTGTAGACGCCAGCAAGAAAAATCGAACGTGGAAACGACCTCCATTGTGCTCCAGGACAGGATCCGACCATGAAAGTTGCACGACTGCTCACTCCGGGAGCCGACTTCGTCATCGAGGAACTGCCTCGCCCACAACCGGGGCCCGGGGAAGTCCTCATCAAAATCGCTGGCGCAGGGGTCTGCCACTCTGACCTACACATTAAACAGGGTGGGGTACCCGGCGTTCGCCTTCCCAACACGCTCGGCCACGAAAATGCCGGATGGATTGAAGAATTCGGCCCAGGAACTGAGTCCCGCGGTTTCGAGATTGGCGACCCGGTTGTAGTGTTCGGCGGCTGGGGATGTGGTACGTGCAGATTTTGCCTTGGTGGACAGGAGCAACTGTGTAACACGTCGCTGTGGAGCGGGGTGGGGCCACCGGGCGGCTACGCGGAGTTTCTTATTGTCCCATCGGTCCGCGTACTGGTACCCACGGGCGACGTGGACCCGGTACTGGCAGCCACGCTAACCGACGCGGCACTCACGCCGTACTCGGCGGTAAAGAAGACCTTGCCTCGGCTTGTACCGGGGACCAGCGTGTTGTCGATCGGCGTCGGCGGACTCGGGCAGTATGGAATCCAGTTTTTGAAGATGTTGACACCAGCGCGGGTCATCGCAATCGATACCGACCCGGCGAAACGTGAACTTGCATCGACCTTGGGAGCCGACGTCGTGCTCGACCCCGGTGCCGATGACGCCACTGACCAAATAATGGAACTTACTAGAGGTCAGGGCGCCGAGGCAGTCATCGATTTCGTGGGGGTGAACAGCACCATGACCCTCGGAACCCTTTCGGTGGGTAAACAAGGACTTTTCGTACTGGTGGGTCTCGCGGGTGGCAGCGTTCCGTACTCGTTCTTCGGCATCGCGCAGGGGGCATCCTTGACCACCAGCAACTGGGGGACTCGGAACGAGCTGACGGAAGTTCTTGCGTTGGCCCAGCGTGGGGCCCTCGTCTCCCACATCGAGAAATACCCACTCACTGCCATCAACGACGTCTTCAACCGACTGGAACGCGGCATGATAACCGGGCGCGCGGTGCTCGTACCCTGATCTACTACAGCATGATTCGTCCACAAACAAAATCCGAAAGGCAGCCTTACGTGTCTGGAATTGCCGGTGATGTATTCGCTGTCGCAGGGCGTGTAGCCGTGGTCACCGGCGGTGCCAGCGGACTCGGTCTCGGAATGGCGACAGTGCTGGCTCGTGCGGGTGCGATTGTCACATTAGCCGACGTCAACGCCCCTGAACTTGACCGCGTCGTCAAGACGCTGCGGGCCGAAGAACTCGACGTCCACGGCGCAGTTCTGGACGTATCCGATTGGGACGCCGTGGAGGCGACTCTCACAGACGCCAAGACAGCGCAGGGACGTCTCGACATCGTAATTGCAAACGCGGGGATATCCGGTGGCCCTGGGCCGCTGACCGATGAGGGAACGCTGGCCAATCTCGATGCCGAGGTGTGGCAGCGGGTGATGGACATCAACCTGTCCGGGGTTGCCGGGACGCTCCGTGCCGCGGCCCGCCATCTCACTCCCGGTGACAGCGCCCGTATTGTAGTGACGTCCTCGGTGGCGGCCTTGAGATTCCTCTCCCTGACGGGGTACCCCTACGCCGCGTCGAAGGCTGCTGTGTCGACCCTCGTCAAGTACGCGGCCAAAGATTTGGCCAAGAGCGGGATTCGGATCAACGCAATTGCACCCTCTGCGTTCGACACCAACATCGGCGGCGGCCGGCTCAGCGACATTCCCGACATCGCTCAGGCGTTCACGGACGATTCGGCGTTCGGCAGACTCGCCCAGCCGCGCGAACTTGACGGATTGACCTTGCTGCTGTGCTCGGATGCATCGAGCTTTATCTCTGGGGCCACCTATAGTATCGACGGCGGAGCTGTCTGACTCCGCGCGCGACTCCCTGTCTGCCCGCAATTCTTGAAAGCAAATCCATACAAGCCCTTGGGTCGATGCCAACTAGTCGGGAACGCAGCCGCGGCTGGTCGCGTAGCCGCACCGTAGCCGCTTCAATTCACGAATTGTTGGAGGAGCAGAGAGCCGCGAAATCCATTTCCCCGCTCTGCGTTGACCAAACCTTTGCGAATTAGATAGGAATGACCTGAGTATGATTGCCATAACACCACGGGGGCAGATATGAGCTCGCCCGACTTGAGCGGTTCCATCTCTCGGCACGCTCGGCTGGATATTGCTACCGAAATCGACTCGTCCCCGATCTCTGCACTTCAAAGACGAGTACTAGCGCTCTGCGCCTTCGTGGCCTTGATCGAAGGATTTGATATTCAAGCGGTGGCGTACGTCGCTCCTGTTCTTCGATCCGAAGTCGGTATCGAGGCGGGTGCGATCGGATGGATCTTTGGCGCATTCCTCACCGGCGCTGCTGCTGGCTCCATGGTCATCGGTCCTCTGGCAGACAAGTTCGGCCGTCGTCCACTTCTCATCGGTTCGACTCTCGTCTTTGGGATCGGAGCCATCGCCACGATCTGGTGCAGTTCCGTGGAATCCTTTCTCGCAGTGAGATTTCTGACCGGGTTGGGCGTCGGTGGTGCTGCAGCCTTGATCGTCCCTTTGACCTACGAATACACGCCTCAAAGGTTGCGCAGCACCGCCGCCATGACGATGCTGGCCGGGTTACCGATCGGGTCTGTATCGGGCGGAATCCTGTCCACATGGCTGGTTCCCGCTTTTGGATGGCAATCAGTATTCCTCGTCGGTGGAGTGTTGCCGATCCTGACGGCTGCAATTATGACACTTCTGTTGCCCGAATCAATTCGTTTTCTTTCCGCCAAGGGGCGAGATTCCGAAAAGATACTCACCATTATGCATAGAATCTCTCCGTCCCTGCCCGTCGACCGCGACACGGTATTTTACTTTGAGGAAGAGGGGCTCTCAGGCGGTTCGGGGGTTACTGCGCTGTTCTCGGAAGGTCGGGCCGGCACTACCGTGTTCGTCTGGTGCGCAATGTTCGCAAACTATGCGGTCTTCTACTTCCTGGCTAGCTGGATTCCGTCGCTAATCACAGCTGCAGGGAGTTCACTGTCTGTCGCAATTCTCGCCGGTACTGTATTCTCTCTCGGCGGCATCGCGGCCGCATTATCGCTAGGCAAATTAATGGATAAAGTTGCGCGTCCGGCTATCGTGCTGGCTTGCGCATCCACGGTGGCAGTTGTATCGATTCTTAGCATTCCCGCCATTCTTCCGTCGATCGCACCAACGTTCATCGCAATCCTTCTTCTGGGAATGGGTTCTGGCGGTACGCAACTCGGCATCATCACGCTGTCCGGTCAGCTTTATCCCACGATGGTGCGTTCAACCGGTGTTGGTTGGGCGCTGGGCGTCGGGAGAATCGGATCGATCATCAGCCCCGTTGTGGGTGGACTTTTGATCTCTACCGGCTGGGGAGCCGAGGCATTATTTTCCGCGGCCGCTTTACCTGCTCTAATGAGCCTTGGCGCACTTCTTGCCCTCGCTGCCATTCGTCCGGATTCGAGAATACGGCCGATTGATGGTTGATCAATGGTCGACGGGTAGGCGCCCGCACGGTTGCAGTACGTAGGTACTCCGTACAGACGGTCCGGTCGCTGCCGCGGCTAGCGAGCGAAAGCCGCGCGTGATCGCATTTTCAGACGCAAACGCAATCGAACAGGGGCTGAGCACCGAGCGATTACATGTGGCGCGCTCTGCCTCCGTCGGGGGATGGCCGACTAGGTGGTTCGCGGCCTCCCGGCGAGCCGTCGATTTCGGGCTGGTGCACTCCGGTCAGAAGCGGGACAAGTATGCATTCGACGATCTCGGCCAGGACCGCATCGGTCATCGCCTCGCCGCGAAGCACGATCGCATCGGCAACCATGGCTTGCGCTATTCGATTGAGTAGCGCAACGTTACGTCCTGGCAACGCTTCACCTCGTGCCACAGCGCGCTCGACGACCACCGCGAGTGCGTCTTCCCTGGTCCGCGCCGTCGCACTATGGAAGGCGGCCCAAGCGGGCTGCGAGTGGACGACAGACCTGATGATTTTCTCAACGGCGCCGGCGTCGAATCCTTCGGGCATGTTCCAGGATCGCATCAGTTCGTTGAGGTCGTCCACCAAGTTGCCTGTGTCAGGCACGCGATCGTCCCATTGAAACGCCGCCGCCGCTGCTTCTACCAACGCAACTCGATTTGGCCACCGCCGGTAGAGCGTAGCTTTGCTGGCCCCGGCTCGAACGCTCACCTCGTCCATGGTGACAGCTGAAACACCGCGGTCCGCGATGATCTCTTGAGCTATGCGAAGGATCTCGCGGTCACGGTTGCGATTGGGTGGGCGACCGCGCAGGCGGGGCGGCTCCGAGCCGACGGGATTCGTTGTCATGGGTTGTCGTACAGACTACCCGCACTCTAAGCTTCGCCCAATACAGTACGAGAGCGTACTCAAATGCCAACAGGATGGACGGGATTACCAAGATGCGTGGACTTGACGGAAAGGTCGCTCTGGTGACCGGCGGAGCCTCGGGAATCGGTGCCGCGACTGCACGGCGTCTTCACGAGGAGGGCGCGCTGGTCGCCGTGGCGGACATCAATGTGGACGGCGCGCGTGCGATCGCCGCGGAGCTCGGCGAGGGCACGGCAGCCTTCGGCTTCGATGCGACCGACGAAGACTCGATCATGGACCTGGTCGAGTCCACCGCCCACCACTTCGGGCGTCTGGACATTCTGCACAACAATGCTGGCAGTCTCGGCCCCGGCGATACCACTGTCCTGGAAACCTCCTTGGAGGAATGGGACAGAGCCATGGCGCTGAATTCGCGCGCCTACTTCGCTGGTGCCAAGTTCGCGCTACCCCACCTGATCGCCAACGGTGGCGGGGTAATCGTCAACACCGCCTCCAGTTCTGGCTTAGGTGGCCAGATGGCACAAACCGCATACGGCAGTTCCAAGGCCGGTATCATCAACCTCACTCGATATATTGCAACGCAGTACGGCCGTCAGAATGTGCGGGCGAACTCGATTTCGCCGGGAATCATTGTCACGCCGCCAATTCTCGAGAAGGCTCCCCAGTTGCCCGAGATCATGGGCCCGACTCTTCTCACGGACTTCCTCGGCGCTCCGGAGGACATCGCGGCAATGGTCGCGTTCCTGGCTTCGGATGACGCTCGATATGTGACGGGTCAGAATATCTGCGTCGATGGCGGCCTGTTCGCCCATGCGCCGTATGTGTCGTTCTGACGGTCGCAAGGCCGATACGGGCTGTTCGGGGCACTCGGCGGCAGGGGGTAGCTGGGGCAAGTGGGCCCGCGCCTGATGTCAGGGGAGGTGAGGCAGGGCCTCGAGTCGTATAGATCCATGTCAGATAGACAGAAGCAGTTCGACTGGGCGGCGCGGGTCTCGGCTGTGGTGGCGTAGCGCGCGGGGATGCCGGCGTGGCCGGCAACCGGAGCAATCCGTTGGCGGCGTTGCGGTGAGTTGCCAGCACCTGTGGCGGCGCACCGGCACGGATGGTGCGACGGTCCTCATCAAGGGTGAGATCGCGAACCCAGACAGTCGGTTATCGATGGCCCAATGCCCTCGTATCGAGGCTGCGACCTGCTATGGGTCTACCTCGGATATCGGAAGTGAACAGATCCGATAGAGCACCTCGACGCTCTTGCCCCGGCGGGGGTGACGGTGCACTGGACCAGCACGGCTGCGCGGCACCAGAGAACCCGAGCCCACTGGCGTGTTCGGTGACCTTGATGGTGCGACGTTCGATCCTCGTCATGCGATCGAGGTTGATACCGGAAACGTCCTCCAGGGCAGTGCCTTCAGCCGCGCCAGCAACGTCGGCTGGTTCGCTTCGACGGTGAACGCGTATTGGCCACCGCGGTCGGGGAAGTACTGCGCGGTGCAGCGCTGGCAGTGCCCAGGGCATCGGCGATCTCGTGGGGGTCGAGCAGGTCGGACTACAGTGGAATCTCGTTGGTCCTCGTGCCGACCTCCACCTGTCCGAGCACCACACCGACGTCGTCATCGAGGGCGGACATATGTGAGGTGCCCCGCGGTGTCTTTCGCTCCACGCAGAGTCTCTCCGTCGACTGCGATGATCCTGCTGCTTGACGGGGATCGGGCACCGTGACGGGCAGGTCGAGGACCCCGGTGGCGGCAGGGGCTGGTGACGCGCCGAGTGCCGGTCTGCTGTCACACACGGCGAGGGGGGATGATGGCACCGCGGGGACGGCTCGTTCTAGTGGTGAGGCTGGTATTGGAACTTGAGACATCGCCGCAGCGACCGTTGTCGACCACATTGTCCTGCAACCACATCTACGCGCCGAGCACTCGGTCGAGAACAGCCGCGTCGACTCGCGCCAGGGTGCGGCGGATCGTCGGTCCACTCGGCGATCCAGGTCTCGGCCCCGGCCTGGGTTGCAACACGCAAACCCTATTCGGTGCGGTTCGCCGACAACTGTGTTCGAGGCGCGGTCTTGCCCCGTCGAGCGCATCGACACCGAGGTGGACATACCCGGACGCCACAGAGTTGGCACCTGCGGGAACAAGCCCTCGACGTGATCGGCGCAGTCGGAACTGAACCGGGAGAGATCGTCACATGATCAGGGGTGTTACCTGCGCAGATGATCTGGAACGCCGATCACGCCGACGCAGTCGTTCGAGTGTGCGTGAGGAACGTGGCCTATCGCCCCCGAAATCAACAGGAACGCTGGTCTATCTGGGTCGTAGCCTGCCCCGGCCCACACATCCGATGCGCCGCTTTGGATGGGCCGCGCTGGTCGAACGCGCCGCCACATCGAGCATCGCGAACACCGGATCCGATGCTGGCACCCATTCCCGAATAGCTATAGGTAGCAAGAACTGCTGATCCCGATCAACCGGTCAATCACCCCAGGCCGCCAGCACATCTTCCCAAGCCGAACACAACCCGCGCCTGCACACATGACCGTCAGCATCGACGTCGCTTTGAACGAGCCGAGTACACGCGCAAAATTTCGGAATTCGACGACGTATTCCTATGACCCGGCGCCATTTTCCGAGCGCTCGTTTGTTTGGGCATGTCGGGTCGACACTGACAGGGCAACATTCTCCTAAAAATCCTTGACGAGAGGACACTTCGCGTTCTCGATCGCACCCCGCAGCAGTGACGATCAGCGATCAGCGATCAGCGATCGGCGATCGGCGATCGGCGATCGGCGATCGGCGAGCAAAAGGTAGCGGGCGTCGTCGTGCTCGTTTCCGCCTGCGTTCTGCTATGACAAGAATCGCACAACACACGTGCTGGTCGGCCCGAGCGCAGTGGCTATAGGATTGAACGGCTGCCTCTTCCCCGACGTGAAAATCGGTCTTCCATCGGCGGAATGGGACAAGGTACGAGGACCGCTTCGAAACGAACCCGATCTCGCGAATCTGTTAGTTGTTGCGCGCGGCGATGGCGCGAGATCACAGCAGGCGGCTTCCGGCTGTGGGCGGTAGGCACTGAACCCAATCCGACAAAAGACACACGAGGTGCGTAGACTCGAGGACATGCCTCGAGGTCGAAAGCCGGCTGATCCAGACAGCAGCCGCCGTGATGATGTACTCAGGGCGGCTGTCGACTTGTTTTCCTCTAATCCATACGAAGACATCTCGGTAGATGACTTGTGTAAAAGAGCCGGCGTGTCTCACGGGTTGCTCTCCTACTACTTCGGCGGCAAGAGGGGCCTCTTCGCCGCAGCGGTGCGCCAGGCGTGGGAGGAGATGGTGGCGTGGGAGAAGCCGCGACCCGAGGAGACGACTCCAGCCGAGCGGGTCCACGGCTACGTACGCCGCCACTTCGAGTATGTGGTGAGATACCCCGAGCGCTTCGAGGCATTGATGCGGACCGGTCACGCCGACAAGGAAGTCAACGCGCTGGCGATGGCGGCGCGGGAGCATGCGCTTGTCGAGATCAAGGCGAGCCTGGGTTGCCCGGAACACCCATCTCCTCGGCTGAGGGCGGCGATTTGGGGCTGGGTTGGCTACATGGACCACCTTGCTCTGGATTGGCTCCAGAATCGGGACCTCGATATCAACTACATCACCGACTTGTGCGTCCAGGCTTTGGTGTTCTCTGTGCGCGAGGCAAATGACGTGAGGTTCGACGACTCCGAACTGGAAAGGCTCAACCTGGTGATCGGGCCGGCGTCCGACGTGCCGTCAGCGGGAAGTCCGGAGTCGACAACTCTCGCCGGGTGACATGGTGACCATCGGCTGATTGCCGAGGTCCCGCCCGTCCGGCACGCTACGAACGAGCAGGGTCGAACTCGAACGACTGTTTCTTCCGATCGCGTCCGTCGACGTATTTCGCGTGAGCCCTTGGATCATTCGCGTGAGCCCTTGGATCAGATGCCCTGCAACAAACTTACAAGGCTGATGCTACCCGCGAACAACCAGCGACCTCACCGACAGCTTGTCGGTGAGGTCGCTGGTTGTACCGGGTTCTCGTCGTCGATGCCGGTGGCTACGGAGTAGGCAGCCGATTTCGCCGGGTTAACGGTGGGGCGATGAAACCAGCACCCCACCGCCGCCGACCGGCCACGCTGTTGGTGGGCTCAGCTCGGCCACGAGCCCTCCACGACGTCGGCGAGGTGCCCCGACTTCGGCGTCCGGTCACCGACGATGGGAATGACGTCGGTCAAGGCGCGGACGATGCGCAGACCGGGAGTGGTATGGATGTCGATCAGGTAGCTACCTTCCGCATCGAGTGCACGTTGAATCGCGGCGGTCAGATCTTCGGGCTTTTCGACACGCTCTCCTTCGACACCCATGCCTTTGGCTACCGTAACGAAGTCCGTGGACTCGGGAAGGTCAACCCACGGATTGTCGATGCCCATCGCTTTCGCGGAGGCACGGTTGGCCAGCAGCGCATGGTTATTGTCGATGACAACGATGACCTTCAGTCCACGCTGGGTCAGGTTCGACAGTTCCATGAAATCGTAATAGAACCCGCCATCGCCGTGGTAGCTCACCACGGTCCGACTGGGATCCGCCAATTTCGCGCCGATCGCAACGGGAAGCCCAGCCCCGAGGGACATGTAACGGCCACCGGTGGCCAAAGGTGTGACGGACTTGTATTGGAACGCGCGATACATTCCGAATGCGTTGCCCCCGGAGTCGGCCACGACCAGCGTGTTCTCGGGTAGCTGCTCCGACAGTGTGCGGATGGCGAAATACTGGTTGATCGGCACTTCTGTGTCGTCGATCCAGGCGTCCATCTCTTCGAGCCATGCCTGCTTCGCCTCGCTTGTCTCGGCCCTCCAGGACGCAAACCGCTGCTCGATCTCCACGCGGTCAGTGGCTGCGGTAGCGGCGCCCAGGAGCATACGAAGAAATTCACGGGCGTCGGAAACCAGACCCAAAGTCGGCTGGAAGATCTTGCCGATCTCGTGGTCGTCGATGTCGACATGGACGACCTTCTCCGGTTTCTTGATGCTCCACGAGCCGGTGCTCATCTGCGAGAACGACAAGCCCACACCGATCCACAGGTCCGAGCCTTGCAGAGCATCGTTGGCCGAGCGCCAGCCGAAGTTGCCCGAGGCGCCGACATAGAGGTCGTGGGAGTCGGCGAGCAGACCCCGTCCACCCCACGAAGTGGAGACGACGGGGATACCGGTCAGTTCGGCCAATTCCTGTAGCTCCGCGGCACCATCGGCAATGTGAACGCCTGCACCGACATAGAACACCGGGCGCTCCGACTTCGAAATCAGATCCCACACGGCCTGGACATCGCCGGCACGGGCACTCGGCGGAGCTGGTAGCTCGAGAGGCTCCACCGGCATCGATGTGGTCTGGTACATCGCCGTTTGGGCCAAATCGAGGACTGCGGGGCCGAATCGGCCCGAGCTCGATTCCTTGACCGCTTGCCGCACCACGACGGGCATGTCGCCGGCATCGGTGACCTTCTTGATGTACTTCGACAACGGTTTGAGCGCGGAATACAACTCCCCTGCGTCCTGCAGGACATCGCGGGCATCGAGCGCTGGAGGGTTGTTCATCACCATCATCAGAAACGGCGTGCTGTCGAGCTTTGCCGCGTAGACGACGGGCGAGGCGTGGAGCGCTCCGACCGCCCAGCTCACGACGGCAGAGGCTGCACGCCGCTTCACTCGGTTGTAACCGTATGACATCCAAGCCGCCGTCAACTCGGTGCGGCCGCCGAACTCGGCGATCTTGTTCTCGTTGAAAAGCGCCTGAGTCAAGGATGGTACGGATCCGCCGGTGTAGCCGAACACCATTTCCACCCCCCCTGCCACGAGCGCGTCGGCGATGGCGGTGGCGCCGTCGCGGCTGGCCACATTTTGGTCGATCTCGACGGCATCGGGCTCTTCCCTGCTGCGTACACGGGGAGCCTGATATCCGTCAGGCAAGGCTTCGGAAGACTGCTCGGGAGTGCTTGTAGTAGTCACTGGTGAACTCCTGGAATTCGTCGGTGGTCCGGAAATGGCACATTCAGTCGGTGCTGATGAGGAAGGGCAAAGCTGTTTCGACAGACACTTGTCGACATTCAGTTCTGCGTCGTCGCGATGACATCGGCGATCCGTTCGCCGAGCATGATCGCGGTGGCGTTCGGCCCTCTGGATGTGAGCACCGGGAAGATCGAGGTGTCCGCGACCGTGAGGCCTTCGATACCTCGCACGGACCCGAACTGGTCGACCACGGCGAGCTGATCGTCGTCCGGACCCATCCGGCAGGTACAGGAAGGGTGACCCACTGCAAATATGTGCTGCGTGACCCATTCATCGATGGTCTTGTCGTCGACCAGGTCGGATGCGGACAGGTTCACAGCCTTCCCCTTCGCGCTCCGCATCGCGTTGCTGCCGAAGAGGTCGGCTGCGACGCGCACGCCCTCACGCATACGCCGACGGTCGTTCTCCTCCGAGAGAAGATTCCAGTCCAGTCGTGGTGCGTCGGTCGGGTCGGCCGAGGCCAGGGTGACAGATCCTCGGCTGTCCTCGGCCTGCAGTCCGATCACGGTGAACGGGAAACGCAGCGCCTTTGCCTGCTCGATCAAGAATTTCGTCGATGTGTTCCGTAGTGCGCCGAAAGCCTGCTTGGGATTCTTGATCATCGACGTGATGCGCATGAGATCGGCGGCGGTGGAAACGAAGGGGAGAATCTCGAGGTCGTCGATCTGGTCCGAGCCCTCCGACGTCCAGTTCAGCGCGCTGGTGATCACACCACGCCCCGGGGTGGCCGGGTGCTTGCCCGGCATGTCCCACTGCATGCTCAGCTCGGGGTGGTCCATCAGATTCTGGCCGACACCGGGAAGGTCCACGACAACCTCGATGCCGTGACTCCGCAGATGCTCAGCGGGTCCGATGCCGGAGTGCATCAGCAAGTGCGGGGACCGCAGAGCCCCGGCAGACACGACGATCCGGTCCCCCCGCAGAACCTGTCGCTCGCCGTCGATATCGGCCTCGACGCCTACACACCGACCGTTCTCGACAAGCACGCGCCGCACGTAAGCGTTGCCGATGACCGTCAGGTTGGGCCGTTGCGCAGCCGGCAGAAGGTATGTGATCGCCGTGCTCAGGCGATGGCCTCCGTCGATGTTCATGGGAATCGGACCGAAGCCTCCGGAGGCACCGGAGTTCTTGTCACGTTCCTCCGGGAAGCCGAGCTCGCGACACGCCGCTTCGAATGCCCCGGTGAACTCGGGCGAACGGTCCTGCGCCTCGCGATTGACCCGCACGGGACCCTCGCTGCCGTGAACGTCCGTCGCGAAGTTCAGGTCGGTTTCCGACCGCTTGAAGTACGGCAACACCTCGTCGTACGACCATGCGTCGTTTCCGAGCTTGACCCAGCTATCGAAGTCGGCGCGCGTACCGCGTTCGAAGTAGGCCCCGTTGATCGAGCTGGAGCCACCGCTGACCTTTCCTCGGGGGATCGGAATCTGAACGCCGGGCAGGATCGTTCCCGGCATCGCCCAGCTGTGCGGCGCCCCCGGCATCGATTCACGCATGTCGGCGGGATCGAGAAGCGACGTCGGGAAGTCCTCCAGCCGCTCGTACACCGGGCCGGCCTCGAGAAGGGTGACCGTGCAATTCGGCCGTTCGCTCAGCCGAGCCGCTATGACGGCTCCGGTCGACCCGGCGCCGACCACGATCACGTTATATCCGTCCACTGCATTCCTCCGATGTTTGTGTTCCAGGTCACTTTAAACCATGATTTGACTAGTGGTCAAATAAGAATTTCGTCGAAAGAGCTTGCGTGACCGCACGTATCGCGGAGTAGCGGTTGGTCGCCCCCGACATCCTCACCGGTTGTCGGCGGGACTAAGCAGCTACCGACGAGGGCTCCCGTCGTTGCGGCGACGGAGGGCGCTGAGTGCGTGTCGGTGACAGATCTTGCGATGACGTCCGCGATGGCACCGACGGCCCGGAGTCGGCAGCGTCCGGAAATCCGGACGTGCGAGGTAGGCCATTCAGAGTGGCTGAT
Source organism: Rhodococcus sp. NPDC056960 (assembly GCF_042674125.1). Taxonomy (NCBI): domain Bacteria; kingdom Bacillati; phylum Actinomycetota; class Actinomycetes; order Mycobacteriales; family Nocardiaceae; genus Rhodococcus; species Rhodococcus sp. NPDC056960. The sequence goes on from NZ_JBHURF010000014.1 coordinate 139,203, forward strand.
CGATGAGAGTGGCGTCACGGGTGAAAACACCCGTACTCATCACCCGGACTGCGCGCGCCCTGCCGGTCGGGTCGTCGAGGTAGTTCGTGAACAGAGCATCGAGCGCCATTCGGGCTCGGCAGAAGTGTGGATGAGGATCGGGGAATCCTTGACATTTATGTATGTATAGACTGAGACACAGCCACTGGGCGCGCGTCTGCGCATATCCGGTGAGTGGTCGGTCTGAATGTGGCAAGTGTGTACCGCTGGTCAGTTGTTGGGGCGAAAATGGTGGGGCGATGAACAGCCCAATCGATAGTCCAAGTGAGCACTCCGTGCCGTTTCGCCCCGGCACGCTGCCCGCCCCGGTTACCACCTTTATCGGCCGCACGGCGGAGATCGCAGAGATCGCCGATGTGATGCGGTCCGCACGACTGGTCACGCTCGTCGGGATGGGTGGCGTCGGTAAGACTCGGCTCGCACTGAGCGTGGCCGCCGAGCACGACGACCCGGTCTGGTTGGTCAATCTTGAACATCTCACCGACGAATCCCTGCTTTGGGAAACGGTGAGCGCGGCGCTCGGGGTCAGCCCGCACCCGAGTCAGGGGGTCGAGGCTCAACTGAGCAACTATCTGTCGACCCGTCGACTGCTATTGGTCCTCGACAACTGTGAGCACATCCTGGAAGCCTGCGCGACGCTTGTCAGCCAGCTACTCGGGTCTGCGCCAGAGCTAAAAGTGCTGGCCACCAGTCGCACTGCACTCGATGTTCCCGGCGAACACGTGGTGACAGTGGCCCCATTGGCCGTTCCACTGACCGACGGACTCGACGCCGGCCGCAAGTGCGAACCCGATGCGATCCGAGACGTGGAATCAGTGCAACTGTTTCTCGACCGCGCACGATCACAGAACTCAGCCTTCGTGCTCGACGATGACAACGCAGCAGCCATCGCTCAGTTGTGCGCCCAACTCGAGGGTTTGCCCCTTGCAATCGAGTTGGCCGCAAACCGCCTGCGAGCGCTGGGGGTGAAGCAGGTCCTCGAGCGACTCGGTGACCGATTCGCGATCCTGAGTGGAACCATGAAGAGCATTCCTCCCCGTCAGCGGACGCTGAAAGCGCTGGTGGACTGGAGTTACGAACTGTGCACTCCTGCACAGCAACAGTTGTGGGCGCGACTGTCGGTGTTTTCTGGCACTTTCGGCCTCGATGCCGCCGAATCTGTCTGCGCGGGCACTGATGTCTCGAGTGACGACCTACTGACTCTGATCGACCAGCTGGTTGCTCAGTCGATACTCATCGCCTCCCACCCCGGATCTGTCGTCCGCTACCGGATGCTGGAGACGATCAGGGAATACGGCCGTGAGCAGCTACGATCCACCGGCACCGAGGACACTTACCATCGCCGCCACAGCTTCTTCTACCTCGACCTGGCGCGTGAGTGCGTACGCAATTGGTGTGGGCCTCACCAGGCCGCATCTCTGGCGCGGTTACGCGTCGAGCATCAGAACCTGCGTGCAGCCCTGCAGTGGATGCTGACCACCCCCGGCCACGGCGACATGGGGCTGGCCTTGGCATCCGCACTTCGTTTTCATTGGGTCGTCAACGGCATGCTCAGTGAAGGGCGACGTTGGCTCGCAAGTGCTCTCGCCGCCTCGCCCAGTTGGACTGCCACGCGGGCCGAGGGTCTGTGGGTGGCGGCCTGGGCAGCGACTCTGCAAGGGGACCTCGAAACGGCGGAAACGCTTCGTGAAGAATGCCTGGCGGTGACGGGGCTCATCGGTGACTACGTCAACGAGGCTTATGCGGTACAGTTGCATGCTGCGGCGGCGCTCTTCGTCGGCCAGTTGCCCGAAGCGATCGAATTGTACGACACCGCAGCTGAGATGCACGAACGGCAGCGCAACCCGTCAGGGGTGCTGCTCATTTTGTTCCAGAATGCGATTGCTCTTACCTACACCGATCAATCGTCACGTGCACGCGCTGTCAGCCAACGCGCGCTCGCCATCTCGGATTCGTATGGTGAGCAGTGGGCCCGCTCGTACACGCGATGGGCGATGGGCGTCGAAGAGTGGCTGCATGGGTCTGTAGAAGTTGCCGAACAGCACTCGCTGGCAGCGCTTGCGATCGCCGACGTGTTCTACGACCGGGTCTGTACGGGCGTGGTCGTCGACACCTTGGCGTGCATCGCGGTCACACGGAGACATTACGTGCGGGCGGCGGTACTGCTAGGTGTTGCGAAAACGGTGTGGGAACCACTGGGCACTACGATCAGCGCCTTGGGTGTCCACAGTGCCGAACACCACAGACGATGCGAGCGCGGTGCCCGCGAAGAACTCGGCGAAGACGTTTTCGAGCACTACTTCACTGCAGGCCGCGACTACGACCCCTCTGCCGCCATCCGCTGGATATTGACCGGACTCGACCTTGCGGCCGTGCACCCGCAGACACCGACCTTCGCCCCGAACGTCCTGGACGTGTTGACCAAGCGCGAGAAGGAGGTGGCCGATCTTCTGGCCCGCGGGATGAGTAATCGCGAGATGGCAGACCATCTCGTAGTGTCTCGGCGCACCATTGAAGGGCACATGGAGAACATTTTATCCAAACTGGGCTGCTCGTCGCGCGGACAAGTCATCGCACTGATTGCCGCCTCCGGACGTTAGAACTGGGCCCACTGATATGTAGCCGACTTGTCAAGAGGACACGATAAGTCCCACGCGGAGCGACTCCGACGACGCCTCGCCCCTCGGTGCTTCGCTGGTGACGCGCGTCAGACGAGAGTCCGTCCCCGTTACGAAATGTTTGGAGACATATGCGTGGGTTGGGCACAGGAGGGAAATTCGTCTGGGCTGCACCGGATCCCCGGGCAGCCTTCTGATTCACTCAGTCTCGACCGCCAGGGCAAGCGAACCGCCCTGACGCCGGTACAGTCGGTCGAGACTTAACCCTGGAATTGAGCCTAGTGATCCTGCCTGGAGGCGGAGATCGCGGTACGGCCAACCTGTCGGTCTACTGCGAGTCGCTCTAGATACGATCGCTCGTAAGGGGAAAGTGGCTTTGCTCCAATAGAACTCAAAATTCTCCGGATATGGGCGTAATAGCGATCAGGGCCCATACCGAACTGAATCCAGATCTCGCTGGCAGGTACTGCACCATAAGGCATCCATCTACGCGCCAGGTCTAGCATGACAAGGTCTTCGTTAGGCGTTGTCGTCATTTGCTGCACCCCAGATTGTTTGATCGTTCCGGCTGCTTGAGAAGGCATTGCTCCGTCTCGCAACTAGTAGTTGCTGGTCGTCGCGCCCGCAGCTCGAAGGGCATTCGGTTGCTCGGCCGCCATTGACATGATCGGGGTGATGCCGATGCTGCCGACGGTATACAGGTATGCCGGTGAGTCGACGAGCTGGAAATGGTTACGCGGGTTCCTGACGGGAGCGGTGTCGCCGGTCATCAGCCTGTCGTGCACGTGTACTGGGATCCGCCACGGCCGTCGGGCTCACGTGGGACGCCGATTCGCCAGGTCGAAGGGTCGTCGAGGTCGATCCACAGGGCGGTGCGGGTGTTGCCGCGGACGATGCCGTCGGACCAGTCCGGTGCACTGGTCAGGCTTGTGCGGCAATGTGGGACTGACATCACTGTGTGCGTGTCCGCATGTGCGGGTCGGCCTTCGGCTCCGGTGGTGTTGTGCGCCGGGGAGGGGGTGAGCAGTGCGTGTCCCATCCTCTCGCTCTTGGTGCGCAGGTAACGAATGTTGTGTGGGGTGGGGGTGCTCGGGAGCGCTACCCGGCCGAGCAGTTCGAGGCCATAGCCGGACATGCCGTCATATTTCGAGGGATTGTTGGTGATCAGCCGTAGTCGCTGGACTCCGAGGTCGGCGAGTATCTGGGTGCCGACATCGTAGCTGCGGCAGTCCGCGGGCAGTCCCTGCGCGGTGTTGGCGTCCACGGTGTCGAGTCCGTCGTCCTGCAGGGCGTAGGCGGCGATCTTGTTCCCTAGGCCAATGCCCCGCCCCTCATGCCCTCGCAGGTACACCACGACGCCGGTGCCGACGGTGGCGATGTGCCGCAGGGCTTGTTCGAGTTGGGCGCCGCAATCGCACCGCATCGAGGCGAGGATGTCGCCGGTGAGGCATTCGCTGTGCACGCGCACCAGCACCCCGTCCCCGCTGGTGCTGGCGGCCGCTACATCACCCATGACCAATGCCAGGTGTTCGGTGCCGTCGACGGTGTTGCGGTAGGCCACTGCACGGAAATCTCCGAAACTGGTCGGCATGGTGGAACTGGCGACGGGCACTACGAGGCGTTCGGTGGTCATCCGGTACCGAATCAGGTCCGCGATGGCCAGGACGGGCAGGTCGTGCTCGGCAGCGAAGGCCAGCAGGTCGTCACCGTGGCGCATGGAGCCGTCGTCGGCGACGATCTCGCTGATCACACCCACGCCGCCCAGTCCGGCCATTCGGAGCAGATCCACGGTCGCCTCGGTGTGGCCGGGGCGTTGCAGCACACCGCCGCTTCGCGCACGCAGCGGAAAGATGTGGCCGGGGCGACTGAGCCGGGACGGGTGCAGGCTCCGGTCCGCCAGCGCGCGCACGGTCGCGGTCCGGTCCGCAGCCGAGACACCGGTGCCGGTTCCGGCCAGGTCGACGCTGACGGTGAATGCGGTGCCGTGGGCATCGGTGTTGTCGACGACCATCGGTGTCAGTTGCAGGGCGTCGGCGCGCTCGGCCGACATCGGTGCGCACACGATTCCGGTGGTGTGCCGAACAAGGAACGCCATCTGGTCGGTGGTGATGTGTTCGGCGGCGACGACGAGGTCGCCCTCGTTCTCCCGGTCGGCGTCGTCGGTGACGACGATCATCCGGCCGGCGGCCAACGCCGCCAGTGACCGCTTTACCGAGTGCGCGGCGGCGGTCATTACCCATCTCCCAGCGCGACATGGGTGCCGAAGACTCGGTCGTGGTAGGTCAACGGGGGGCTGTCGAGCAGATGGGCGGTTCGCACGCCGCCGAGGACGACCAGGTGGTCGCCGCCCTCGACCATCTGCTCGACCGAGCAGGCCAGAAATCCGCTGGCACCGGGCAGGCGTGGGACACCGCTCTCGTTCTCCCAGGCCACCCCGGAGAACTTCGCCGGCCCGCCCTTGCGGGCGAAGGTCAGGGCCAGATCCGACTGGGCGCTGCCGAGGACGTTGAGGCCGAAGGTGCCGGTTTTCTGTACGACGGCCAGCAGCTCCGAACCTGTGTCGAGGGAGACGAGGACCATCGGCGGTGTCATCGACAGAGAGGTGAATGCGCTGACGGTCGTTCCGTAGGGGAGGTCGTCGCTGGTGGCGGTGACCACGGCCACGGGTGTGCACACCGCGGCCATCACGTTCCGGAATTTGGTCTGCAGGGTGGGCAGATCGAGGGAGTCGGTGGGGATGGAGGTCATGGCGCGCTCCTTGCGAGCAGGTGGTGAGAGAAGGTGTTTCGGGTGGACGGTGCGACGACGGCGCCGGTGGACTGCGAGAGGGCTACCGCTGCGCCGGTGCTACGGACAAGCGTTCACGTGATGAGAGTCAGCGACCGCGTTCTTGCGGACCTTGCCCGTCACGGTCATCGGGAACTCGTCGATGATCGCGGATGCCCATGTCCTTGGTCCGTCCGGTGATCGCAACGTATCCGTCGGAACCCAGATGTCGCCGGATACATCCACCGGCTGGCGTCGATCGCTTCGGCGGTCTTGTCCCGGTGTTCCGTACCCGAGCATCACCGGGTACCCGCGGGGAGCACAGTTCGCCTAGCACCCCCGCGGAACTGTCAATCCGGTTGCGAGATGGACGATCTTGACCTTTCGCGGCGCGGGCCGACCCGGCCGGCGGCGGAGACGCGCGGCCTCCTGATGAACGTTGAGGAAATCATTCGACCGCGCGTGCCAACCCGAGAGCTAAGGTGTGACGTTCCCGTGCGTAGGGCCGCCCGGGTGTGACTGGAGCAGTATGGCTACCGGTTTCTCCTGTTATCGAGGTGTGAAACTTCTTGCTCAGCGGAAAGGCCAAGAGACTTCTCGTACAGATGATAGAAGTGTCGGATTTTGACATCGTGCTTTCGTCCGAGGTTCACGTAACCGATCTGGTTGTTACGGATTCCCGTCATCATACCGTTCATGATGGCTATGTCCTGACTGAGGAACGAGCCGAGGTTGAATGCGCCGACATTGTCCAAACCTGGAACGGAGGTGAAGTCATCCCCTTCGGGCACAAGATGCATCGGCGCTGAAGGCGGTGCATCGGCACCTTCCGGAATGGGCGCGAGAACCATGACGTCCATAATGGAGTAATTCGGCGTATTACCGTAGGGGCGGAAGCGATAGACCATTCCGGAGTTCATTCCGGTGAACGGCGAAAAATTGGGGAAAAGCGTATACCACATCACATCGACGATTTCGGAGTCACACCAGTTGTCGACAACGGGTCCGAGCGATGCTCGTAGCGCCTCGCGATTGATGTCGATCTGCGCTTCTCGGGCGGTCTTGCCCGGTGGGAGCGTGATGTCTTCGACGCTTTCCTCGTCGTCCCATGCGCCATTCCAACGTTCGAAAATTTCCTGTTCTGTCGGCGTAGTCGCCACGTATGGGCTTGTCTGCCCGAACGGGAGGACGCCGAACGACCAATTGTTCCAAGTCGCGTACTGACTGCATTCGTCAGAGTTGACGATGGCGAACTGGGGATGGGTGGTGATGACGTGAAACGTGTCCAAGAAGGCTTCCTGGACGGCCTTCCAGTTCGTCGGGAAGATTTTGGCAAAATGTATTACTTTATGCCGGTTGGCGTAGCCACCTTGATTCTCGATAGGCGCAGCCGTCTCCCCGATATACTCCTCGAAGGAACCAGCATTCGGATCGGGATTGATAAAGACAAATCCCATCCACGTGGCGACTTGAGTCTGCGGCAGGGCGAGTTCGTCTTTATCGATCTGGGGAAAATCTTCGGGGAACGGCACGAGTTGACATGCGCCGTCCAAGCCCCAGGTAAAACCATGAAAGCGGCATTGAATGCGATCGATCCTGCCCGGCTCGTCGACGAGGGCGGCGCCGCGGTGAAGACACGAGTTCCAGTACCCCTTGATCGAGTCCGTGCTCTCCCGAACGATGAGAAACGACATGTTCGCGACCTCATAGACGAACGTATCGCCAACTTCCGGAATGTCCTCTTCGCGACAGGCGAGCTGCCACGAGCGCTTCCAGATGTGTTCGACCTCCAGGTCGTGCACTTCCTGATCCAGGTACCACCGGGTCGGGATCTGATTTGGCCCGATGTCGGACTCTCCCAGATCACGCAGATATGGCGGGACCGGGCGAGTGTCCGAGGCTAGAATTTCTTCGTAGGATTGGAATTGGCCGGGGTGGCTGTGTTTGACGAAGGCGCGATTCGGTGCAGTTGCGGTCTTGTTGTCGATTGTCTCGGTCATTTCTTCTTCCTTCGTTTCAATATCGGGGGTCTCAACGCCGTTATGACTGCTTATTCGGTGACCGTTACCGTCCGAATTTTTCCATCCGCGACCCATTGCGCCATCGACGGATCGCACGTGCGCCGCTCCCCGCTGATCCAGCGTCCTGTGCGGGTGAACAAACCCTCTTTGTTATTGGAACCGACGACCCTGACCGTGCCATCGGGGTTCTTGTAGTAGGCCGTCTTGCTGAGGGGATGGCGAAGCATAACCATATTTCTCTCCTATCCGTGGGGTGCGTGCCGTCGATGCTCTTTATCGTCCAATGGCGTCAGGCTTCGCGGGCGAGCGGCGGAAATCGGCGCCCGGAACGTGCGGTTGGTCGGGCTGTGGAAGACGTCCTTCAAGTGCGTTGGAATCCTGGCCTTGTGGCAATGCGGGGATCGATAACCTGCCGCGTTTTTGGTTGCTCGCCGTCCAGGACGGGGGCTGTGCGCGAACAGCTGAAGTACCCGCTTTGGCGCCCGCTGCGTGCATACGATTTGTGCCGGCGAGGTCACAATTGTGATCTCCGTCACCACGGCAGCGATATTACGGAGAATTTGACTATCAGTCAAGGTCTGCCGGGGCAGCGCGGGCACCGCCTGCTCGGCGCACTGCGATGGCCGCGACACCGTCCGCGGCGTCGCGCTTGGCAGCGACCACGAGTGGATCGCTTCGGTGGTAGTGTTATCCATCTTGCTCACCAAGTTTCGGTGGTCGTGAGTCCGAGCGGTTCCGGGTTAACGCTCGCGCAGAATCCCGGTCTATCCGTGTTTCGTCGCACCGGACCTACGTGGGATGACTGACTGCTACATCGACAGCCTCTGCGGCGTCGCGAGCACGAAGAAAATATGTCATGTGTGTCACATTGACTGACCGCGAGGGCGGCGTCACGGGTAATAACACCCGTACCCACCACCCGGCGTGTGCCGCCAAGGCGTTGACCGTCTCGTGCGAAGGGCTGTGCGGGCCTCGCTTACCGATGGTCGTGGGGGACTGCCCCTGGGCAGTTGATTGGAAGTTCCCCGCACGATCTGTCCGACAGTGGCGGAGGGGCCCGATGGTTCAGAGGGTCATAGCGTCGAACCTTGTGTGCCTGCGGTGATCGATACTGTGGCGACGAGGTGCTCAAGGCGGAACTGGACGCCGTCGTACGAGCACATCCTCGTGTTGGTGGCGGGCTGTCCGGCCGCCAGGGCGATCGCTCGCTAAAGCCGGTCCGACCGGCTTCGGCCTGTATCGAACTCTGGCGACCACAGAGATCTGCTGCGAGGGGTGGCATTTGCACTTCCGATCCCTCGGCATTCGCACTCAAGGGCGCCCTCGGCGGATTCGGATCACGCCTTCCGCTCGCAGCCAGTCAGATGGTGAAGACTAGGGGTTGACAAGTCTGTGTGTATGAACTTACATACTTGGTGTGTATCCCGTCACCTTTCCCCGCAACCACTGGTATGTGGCCGGCCATGCTCAGGACTTCGATCGCGCTCTGATGTCGCGGTGGATTCTTGGAGACCCGATCTGCTTCTACCGCCGGCAGGACGGGGCCCCTGTGGCTCTCGTCGATCGTTGTATCCACCGACAGATGCCCCTCTCTTTGGGCCGCCTCAAGGGTGATGACCTCGAGTGCGGCTATCACGGGATTCTCTACGGAGACGACGGGCAAGCGCGGCGCATTCCGGCTCAGGCGCATGTCCCGCCGGCATGTCGCGTGCATCGTTATCCCACCAGGGAATCCGGAGGACTGGTGTGGATTTGGATGGGCGACCCGGACAAGGCGGACGAATCGATGATCCCCGCACACCCGTGGTTGGAGTCGCAGGACTGGACCGTTGTGCGCGGTACTTTGCATTTGGATGCCCGCGCCCAGTTGATAAACGAAAACCTCCTCGATCTTTCCCATGTATCCTTCCTGCACCCCGAGACCATCGGCACCGAAGAAGTCGCCGAGTCTCCCGTCTCGACTGACTTCGACGAGCGCTCGGTCCGGGTGACGCGGGCGATGTTCGATATTCAGAGCCCGCCGCTGTTTCAGCAAGTGATGGGATTGAACGGGCGAATCGACCGCGAGCAGATTGCCGAGTTCATCGCTCCGAACTTTCATATCACCCACGTCACGGCGAAGCCGGCCGGTGCAGACCCGGAGGGCGACCAAGTGTGTCGCCACAAGGCAATTCACTGCATCACGCCGGAACGAGGCAACAGCGCCCACTACTTCTGGGCGGTCACCCGTGATTACCGGACCGATGACCACGAGGTGAGCACTCTCTGGGAGCAGGGAACACCAACAGTCTTCGGGCAGGACATAGCTGCCGCGGAAGCGATCGAGCGGGTGATCTCCGCATACGAGCCTGGGTATCCGACCGAGCTGAATATGAAGGTGGACGGTGGCCCGCTCCGAGCCAGGCGCATCATCGAACGGATGATTGCCGATGAGTCAGAAACCCGAACCGAGACAGCGTGACTCGAAGTACTAATGAGAAGAGAGGAGCCCTACATGCGTATCAGTGTGGACCGTGATAAGTGCTGTGGGTTCGGGACATGCACGGTCATCGCGCCGGCCTTATTCGACCTGCGAGCGGATGACAATTTGGCATACCCACTGATCGACGAGCCAGGTGTCGAGCACCGCGAGGTGGCGCGAGAGGCCGCCGAGCAGTGCCCGACCGAGGCTATCGTGATTACCGACTGAGAACATGACTGAAACAACGCTTCCACAAGGATCACCGGTGCACGGTCCAGCCTATGAACCGCTTGGTGCGTGGTGGACTTTCGATGCACCGTCGTTGCGGGTACCGGACGCCGCTCATGGGTACGTATCCATCTGGTCGACAGGCAATAACGGACCCAGTGTGCTGTTGGTACATCGCAGCGGTACCGATCACCGAGAATGGGAGCCGATACTTCCTCTGCTGGTCGAGAACTTCGTCGTATCGGCGCTCGACGTCAGACCAGGGTCGGTTACAACCTCTGCGGACGCCAGCAGCATCCGTACTGCCGCGTGCGCGGTCGGAGCAGACTTGATCGTCGCGCACGGAGATGCCGCCGCAGCGGTACTCCTCGGGGCGCCGAGCGGTACTGGGATCCTGCTGTGGGAACCGCCCGGCGACATCTCCGATAGTTGGCACGAGCGATTCGATGTAGTAAGCGCTGACCAGGAAGTCTCGTCGATCCCTCGGCCGGCAGATGCAAGACCATACCGACTCGCGAACAGCCCGGTGGTAACCATCGCCGAGGTGCTGCGGCAGCAAGCCGGGATCGCCACTGCGGGACGGCCCGACGAAGGGACAAATGGATGACGACCCACCATGACATCGAGGCCGCGAACTCCGCTGCCGCTACCGAAGACCCCTACGTCGCGATCCGCGCACTGGGTACGGCTCCATTATGGCGTTACTACGGCAGCGTTCTACCCGCAGAACCGCAACCGAGCGCGGTTCCGTACCTCTGGAGCTACGCGGCGCTCCGACCGTACTTGCTGCGGTTTCTCGACGAGTTGTCGCTCGAAGAGGCAGAGCGTCGGGTCTTGATGCTTATCAATCCCGGCATGGTAGAGCCGCCCGCGACAACGACCTCACTGTATGCCGGCTTACAGATCATCGGACCGGGAGAGACAGCCCAAGCGCACCGGCATACCTCCAACGCGTTCCGGTATGTCATCGAGGGGTCAGGGGCGTACACGACGGTCAATGGCGAACGGGTCCATATGAACCCGGGAGACCTACTGCTGACGCCGAACTGGCATTGGCACGACCACTACCACGAGGGCGACGGCCCCATGGTCTGGCTCGATGCGCTCGACTACCCGCTGGCCACGAACTGCTTGGACATCAATTTCTTCGAACTGTACGGCGATCGATCGCAGAAGAGTTCCGTACCCGACGACCTCTCGTCCCGACAGTTCATCCATGGTCAACTCTCACCGGCCTGGGAAGTAGTGCACACTGAGGCGTCGCCGGTGGGAAACTATCCCTGGGCCGAAACGGCGCGAGCGTTCGACGCGATCGCCGACGACGCCGAGGGAAGCGCCGCAGAAGGCGTGCTGCTCGAGTACAAGAACCCTCTTACCGGTGGTCCTGTTCTGCCCACCATGGGATGCCGGATCAGCAGATTGCGGCCCGGGTTCAGGGGCACGCCGGTCAAGCGGACCTCGAGCGCGATCTACCACGTCGTCCAGGGTTCCGGCGTAGCCCAAGTGGGGAACCAGCGCCTGGAGTGGCACGACAAGGACGTGTTCGCCGTACCACCGTGGCACACTTTCGAGCTGCGAAATGACAGCGCCTCGCAGGATGCCTATCTATTCAGCTACACCAATGAACCGGTGCTTCGGGCCCTGGGCTTCTTCCGTGAGGAACTGCCCGACGACACCGACCGCCCCTAGGAGGATTAGTGCGCTTCGTCGTTTTCGCAGAGCAACGGCTCGGACTCGTCGAGGATGACGTCGTCATCGACGTGACCTCTCTGCTTTCCGGCCCCATTGGACCGGCAGGACCACTGCACCATCTCATCGAGTCCGGAGAAACCGGTGCGTGGTCAGACGCGCAACTGCGCGAACTGCCCCGGCAGCCGCTCACCGAGGTGACCGTGCAGGCACCCCTGCCCCGGCCGCCGAAGATCATTGGCGCACCGGTCAATTATCTCGACCACAAGGCCGAGATGTCCTACACGCACTCCATCGCCGATCTCGGTGTGTTCTTGAAGGCGTCGTCCTCGGTCGTCGGACCGAATGATCAGGTGCAGCTCCCCTACGAGGACGTACGCACCGATCAAGAAGGCGAGCTTACCGTCGTGATCGGTAAGACCGCTCGAGACGTCGACGCCGACAACGCACTGGAGTACATCTTCGGATACACCTGCGGACTGGACATGAGCGTCCGCTCAACCGAAGATCGCTCGACTCGCAAGTCGTTCGACACCTTCACCCCGCTGGGGCCAGTGGTGGTGACTGCCGAGGACGTCGGAGATCCCGGCGCACTAGAACTCGAAACCCGCGTCAACGGCGTGGTTCGCCAGCACACCTCGACGAAAGACCTCATCTTCGGAGTCCGTGAGTTGGTGGCCTACACCAGCTCTGTCATGACGCTCTGGCCTGGTGACGTTATTTTGACCGGCACGCCGGCAGGGGTCGGCCCCGTCGCAGACGGCGACACGATCGAGGTCGAGATCAAAGGCATCGGGACGCTCACCGTCACCGTCACCAGTGCGTCCGCCCGTCCGTACGCGGAGCGCCCCGGAACCGAGAGTGCGATCGCAGCCCACACCTGATGGTGCCGGTCGGACCACCTGCCCGTTTCCGGGTGGCTTGACCGTTGTTGGGCTCCCTCGGGTGCCGATGATCGCGCAACTCCAGTTGCAATCAAGACTGAATTGCGTGTGTGGGTGGCACCTCAATCTCGTGTGGGTGGCACCGCCAAGGACGTGCCGAGTCACCCGGCGACAGCGCCCCGGACTCCCTGCGGTAAGCGGGATTCTCGGGACCACGACCGGTCGTCCCGCTGTCGTCCGCTTTGGTTGCCGCTCGGCGCCTCGGAGCAGGCAAAGCGGGTGTGCTGCCCGTGGGGCCACGAAACGGGTGTCTCTGAGGCGTCGGGGAGCACCGCATGGCCCGCAAATCGCGGGATCGCTCGTGACTTCTGGCTGGGTGTCCATGGGGGGACGCTACGGTGAGCGAATACAATCTGAGTGAATGTACATACAGTCTGAGGTTCAGGGGTTCCGATGTCGTTGCGTATGGCAGTGCTTGCGTTGCTGACCGCCCGTCCCATGACGGGATTCGATGTGATGCGACAGTTCGACGCGTCGGTCGGATTCCTCTGGAACGCCCCGCATACCCAGATCTATCCCGAACTCAAAAAATTGGAGCAGGCCGGCCTGGTCCAGGGTGCCGACCTACCGCGGGGCCCGAAGGGGACCAAGCGCCAGTACCGCATCACCGAGGACGGTATCGCCGAACTGCGGGCAATGATGAACGAAATCGAGGAGCCTCGTCGCGAACGTGATCCCTATCGGCTGAAGGCTGCCTACATGGAATGGGCTGACCCCGAGGCCGCCCGTGCTCAACTCGTTGCACACCTCGAGTTTTTCCAGGCAGCCGAGATCCTCTATCAACAGCAGCACGACGACATCCTGGGACGGAAGATCCCCCTGTTGCGTGACCGACTCGAAGACGTGCCGGCTGAGCAGCAGCAAGCCGTGATCGAGTTCAAGGCATTCGCTTATGCAGGGTTGGTCACCCGTGCGCGTGGTGAGGTCGAGTGGGCGAAAACCGGTCTGCGGCTGCTCGATCGACTCGCTCGCGAGCGTGCCGACAGCGATGCGGTCGCCGAAGCGGTGGTACGCAAGCTCGGCGCATAGGGCCGGCTTGCCGCCGAAACTTCGGTGGCAAGCAACCCACCGCACAAAGCAGGAAAGCACGTCACACCATTGTCCACACACCCCGCTGTATGTATGTTTATCAATACATATCCCGGCCGTCCAGCCGGCGTTTCCCGATCCCACCATCCCAGCTCGGAGGCAGTACCGATGACTCGACCCGCGCGTGACCTGCTCCTATCTCCTCGGATACGTTCCATCTCGGGAACGCCCGCGCGTTCGTCGATGCAGACCGGCGGCAACCGATGAGCCGCCGCATCGTTGTGGCAGGGGGCTCTCTCGCCGGCCTGGCCACCGTAGAGGCGTTGAGAAAAAACGGGTACACCGATGCGATCACCGTGTTGTCCCAGGAGCACGCCCTTCCCTACGACCGTCCCCCCCTGTCGAAGCAGGTCCTCAAAGGCGAATGGACCACCGAGAAGATCCGTTTGCGCAGTCCGGAGCAGCTCGAGGCGCTTGACGTCGACTGGCGGGCAGGCGTCGGGGCGAGCAGCCTCGATCTCGCGGCACAGGAAGTTACCGGCTCGGATGGCATCCCAGTGCACTTCGACGATCTCGTCGTCGCGACGGGAACGCGCCCGCGAACCCTGCCAGGCCCCGACCTCGCTGGCGTGTACACGCTCCGTACCGTGGACGACGCGCTCGCCCTACGCGCCGAACTTCGCCCGGGAGCACGTGCGGTGATTATCGGGGCTGGCTTTATCGGTGCCGAGGTCGCGTACGCTGCACTCGGTGTCGGGATGCAGGTTTCGGTCATCGAACGGATGTCACTCCCGCTCGAAGAAAAGCTCGGCCCGCTCGTCGGTGGCTTCTGCAGTGATCTGCTGCGCCGCCACGGAGCCGACCTCCGGTGTGGGGTGGGTGTCAACGCCTTCGAGGGGGACGGCGAACGGGTGAAGCGTGTCCTCCTCAGCGATGGCAGCATCCTCGACGCCGACGTGGTGGTAGTCGGTATCGGGGCAGTGCCGAACACGGAGTGGCTCGGTAGTGAACTGCCCGTTGAGAACGGTCTGCTCTGTGACAGCTACTGCTCGGCTGCGCCCGGGATCTGGGGGGCGGGCGACGTCGCTCGCTGGACAAATCCGCTGTTCGGCCGCCGAATGCGGATCGAGCACTTGACCAACGCCCGCGAACAGGCCGCGGTGGTGGCACACAATTTGCTCACGACCGAGAACGAGCGCAAGCCATATGCGCCTGTCCCGTACTTCTGGTCCGACCAGTTCGGGACACGGCTGCAGTTCTTCGGCCACAGCACACCCACCGACGAGATCCACGTGATCGCCGGCAATCCCGAAGATTCGAGCAGTCGGACCCCATTCATTGCTCTGTTCGAGCGGGACGGAGTGATCGTCGGAGCATTCGGAGCCGATGCGTCCCGTCAACTCATTCGCTATCGCGGACTGATCGCAGATGCCAAACCCATCGACTCAGCATTGGGTCTCGCTCCGGTTTGAACCGGCGATACAGACCCGAACCGCAAAGACTGCCCACGTCCTCGATGAAGTTCGGATCCCTCGTGAATCGGGCACTTGCGGAAATCGGTTGCGCACGGGCCAAACCTCGACTAGAGATTTGGCGAAGAGATCGACGAACCGACCCGGTTGTCGATGCATGAACCCTGCGCGGGCAAACCATCAGATTCACGACATCGTCGTAATCGAGCGTGAACAATCCCGCGTGCGGGATTGGACGCCGGTCTGTTGACAGCCAAATTCCAGGCGTAGGCCCCAGCCTCGTCCGAATCCAAGTTCTAAAAGGAGTTCTTCATGCGCGGGCTAAAAGACAAGGCGATCATCGTCGCCGGCGGTGCGACGGGACTCGGGGCGGCCACCGCCAAGCGGCTCGCTCAGGAAGGTGCTCGTGTCGTGGTGGGAGACATCAACGGCGCAGGAGCGAATCACACTGCTGAACAGATCAATCTCGCGGGCGGCACAGCCTACGATTTCGAGTTCGACATCTCCGAGGAAGACTCCTGTCGTGCGCTCGTCCAGGAAACACAGCTGCGTTGCGGCGCAGTCGACGGACTTTACAACGTCGCTGCCGACCTCTCCGCAGACAACCTCGGGCGTGATACCGACGTGGTCAGCCTCCCGATCGAGGTCCTCAAGCACACCTTGGAAGTCAATCTGATCGGATACTTCTACACCTGTCGGCACGCCATCCCCGCGATGCTTGAATCCGGCGGAGGAAGTATCGTCAACATGACATCGGGGGTCGTGCTAGGAACGCCAATGTTTGCCGCTTACGGTGCTTCGAAGGGAGGCATCATTGCTTTGAGCCGCCACATTGCCGCACGGTTCGGAAAAGATGGAATCCGTTCCAACGCAGTCGATCCGGGTATCACAATGACAGATAACCAGCGCGAATCAGTATCCGACGAGATGCGCGATGTCTTGCTCAATTCAGTACGATCCTCACGCTACGGTGAGCCGGAAGAAGTCGCTGCCATGGTCGCATTTCTTCTGTCCGACGAAGCCACCTGGATCAATGGTCAAACCTACGCAGTGAGCAGCATGGCCGGAGCACCGTAGAAATTCCGTCCAGGTGCGACGCTACCGAGCGTTGCCCGGACTCCGCCAGAGACGCGCTCGCCGTGATCGGCCTCGACCTGCCGGATCCAGCTCCGTAACGCCTCCGGGTGCACGTTCAGCTGCGGTGGAGGATTCCAGTGACTCGGCTGCCGCTAATCGGACGGCTATTGAGTCTGAAGGCAGTTATCTTGTCGATGCGCGTACGACACCAAAATCGTGTCTCGTACGCGCTCTCGCCGATGTCATTCCGATCGTGGGTGACCGTGCACCGAGGCGAGACACGTAAGCAACAGCAACCGCAGCCTAGTCGACCGACTCGATCAATGTTCTACATCGAAAGGTAGTGTTATGACCGCGATGACCGATAGTCCCCGGCGATGGGCACTTAGATATACCGCACATCTAGGTTACGAACCCCCGTTGTTACGGCCGCAGTTTCAAGCCACTCTCGGTAACGACGTTTCTGCCCATGTCCACAACGCGGCGATGTTGGGTATGTCAGGCGTACTCTATCCATGGGTGTTAGGCCGTCCGCCGACCGAGGTCCGGGCCGTTAGGGATGCCCTGCGAGCGACCGGTCTCGTGTCCAGCTGCGTAGTCACGGTCCCATTGGAGGCCTTCATGGAACCCATTTGGACTGATCGGACGAGGTCGGGGCGCGAACGGATTGAGAGGACCATCTCCACAGCCGCGGCGGCGGCTTCTGAGCTTGGCACAGGCGTTTTGATGGTCCCCCTTGCTGAAGACCCTGCGGAAGCCAATCGAGACGTACAACTGGAGGCCGCTGCACACAATCTCCGTATTGCCGCAAACGTGGCCGCGGACAACGGCATGGTAATCGGAATCGAACCGATGAAATCATTGCCGGGGTTGCTCGTGCGCTCCATCTCCGAGGCGGTAGCGGTCATCGAAGCTACGGACCACAAAAGTGCGGGCATTATCTTCGATACCGGGCATGCCTCGGATACTGATGGTGACGTGGAATCGGCCTTCGCGATGGCATTCCCTTACATGGTTCTGCTTCAGATTGTGGACCAGCCCGGAAGAGTGGAGCCCACCACGGATTCGCTCCCACTCATCAGGATCGCAGCTGCAGCATTGCGGCGCGGGTATCGCGGCCTCGTCGACCTCGAACACGGTTGGAAAGACCTGTCGATTGCTGGTGAGAGAAACGGCGTGGAATCCATAAAATCATTCGACGCGGCAGTTCAAGATCGTTGACCCGACTACCTGACGTACCCCTTGAGGACTCGATAGGTCTCAACACTGTCTCTTCGCGCACCGCAGCGTCCAACAATCGCACCCGGTAGCGCCTGCTGCCACGCTCCTGATCAAGTCGCAAACTGTAGGGCTGACCCACAGCACCTACCGAACGTGAGCCGGAAGGCGACGACCCTCGCACTGTCGATCGACGAAGCGGCACTGGACGTCTGAGCCGGAGGGCGATCGTCGTCGAACGCCGAAACGGCGCAGAAGCAGTCGGCAGCGTTCAACCCGCAGAGGCGTGCCCGGTGGTGGTACAGGCAGGTGAGCGTCTCAGTGAGTGGATTTCGATCGTTGTCGGCTCTGCATCACCCACCACATCTCAACGAGCGTCTGGGTGTCGTCGAGCTGCGCCCCCACCGTTGATTCGAACTTGGCCAACCGGTATCGGAGCGTGTTGACGTGAATCGAGAGGGCAACAGAGGCCTGCTTGATGGAACGTTGGCATTGTAAGTATGCCCAGACCGAATCGAGGATTTCGTCCGGTTTGCCGACATTGGCTTGGATCGGTGTGACGTATCTGGCCTCCAGACGTTGAGCAACCTGGGGGTAGTCAGCGACTGCTTGCAGAATCCCGATCTGGTCAGCGGTGACCAGCCCACGTTTGTCGAAGACCAGTGCTGATTGAAGCGTGCCGGTCGCCTCGCTGAACGCGGCACCGAGCTGATCTGGATAGACCGGTCCGGCGATCGCAACAGTACATTCGGGGGCGTTCACGAGACTGGGGACACATCCGACGATTGCGCTGACATCCTGGTCGATGTAGCACGCGAGACCACGGAACCCTGGAACCGTGCCGCGCTGCTCCAGAACCGACAGGAGTGAGTCTTGCTGGGGCGCATGCGCCCGTATCACCCAGTACCTGTCCCCGGCTGTAATGCCGGCGGGAGGGAACCGCAGTGCACGCGGTGGCGAAAGCCTCGCGGCCCCAACTCGATCTGGTGCTCCAGCGTTCCATCTTCGACGGGTTTCTGCATTACGAAAACATCTCGTCGCCGGAGGCGAGTCCTACCGGGAAAGTCGCAGACGCCGAAAGGACCTGCCCTGACCATTGATCTATTAGGCCGGTACGACGGACACCGGGAGCGACTGTAGCGAACGGATGGTGTTGTTGAGGGACCACTGCGGGCGTCCTACTTCGAATCGGTGTACTCGCGCGGACAGTGCTCTGAGCAACGCGTGCGCTTCGAGACGTGCGAGGCCCTGTCCGACGCAGCTGTGCACCCCGTGTCCGAAGCCGACATGTTGGGCCGCGCTCCTTCTGACATCGAACACTTCTGGATTCTTCCACTTGCGTTCGTCGCGATTTGCCGACGCATAGAGCATGAGGGCCCAAGATCCTTCGGGAACCGTGACATCTCCGTAGACGGCATCACGCTTGAGGTGGCGGTAGAACCCTCGGATGGGCGACTCGATCCGCACGACCTCGTTGAATGCGTTCGGGATTGTTGTCGTGTCGGAACGGACGATGTCCCACTGCTCGGGATGCTCGCCGAACAGGTACAGCATGCTTGCGAGCGCGCTGATGGTTGTGTCGAGGGAAGGAGCGAGGTAGTCGATCAGCAACGACGCAAGCGTGGGTTCATCGATTCCCGCTTGCCGGCCTTCTGCGAGGAGTTCGTCTCCCCAACCGCCGGAGCGGAGCTTTCCCGACTGGACGAGCGCAGCGGTGTAGGCACCCATTTCCATTACCGCAGGAATGCTTTCGACGGTCCGTTCATTCATCGGACCGATGGTGTTGAATCCGGCTGCGGCCCAGTCGAGAAGGCGGTCACGTCCTTCTTCGGGCCAGCCGATCAGATCGGGGACCAATGACACGGGGAACACTTGGGCGAAATCGCTCACGGCGTCGAAGGTTCCCAGTTCGATCAGATGATCCACCAGCGCCTCGGCTCGGCGCTGCACCTCGTCGTGGTGTGCTCGCAGCGCCCGTGGGCTCAGTCGCGGCGCGATCAATGCGCGCAGCCGGTCGTGCTCCGGCGGATCGCTGGAGACAGTGTTGCCTGCGAGTTGCTGGTTGGTCTCCGGGGTCAGGGCGACCCCTGATGCAGAGGAAAACGTCTCTGCATCGTGCAGGCCCGCGTATACCTCGTCATAGCGGGTAACGGCCCACACATTGTACTTTTCCATCCACACGGCAGGACCGAGGTCGCGCAGCGTTTGATAGGCCGGATACGGGTCAAGTATTGCCTGATCTGAGTAGATATCGAGGTTTGTCGCAGGCAGTACCGGGGTGGTCATGGGGATCATCCTCTTTTTCGCGAGTTAGGCAGTGGATCAAGGAAGACTGGAAAGAGCGGGGATGGGGGAGTGATAGAGCTTTTTCAGCTTTGCCGGCGGAATCCGGTGATTGACGGCAAGCAGGGTGCGGTGCCGGTCGGTCCGCTGCCATGACATGAGCGCCCGGCCGTCGGACAGATTCCCCTCCAGCACTGCATAGTGCGATCTCGGTCCTTGCTCCCCGACCATTTTGATATCGAGTCCGAATTGTTCGGTCCAAAAGTAGTCCGACGCCCGATAGGCAGGAGTGTTCGTTCCGTGCAACAACGCACGGGCGGCGGTTCGAGCCTGGTCGACGGCGTTCGACCAGCTCGGCGTTTTGATGAACTCCCCTGTGGCTGTGGTCATCACGGCGACGTCACCGGCGGCCACGATGTTCTCCCGGACCCGGCACCGTTCGTCGACGACGACTCCTCCGTGCACGGCCACCCCCGAGCCGGCCAGCCATTCAACATTTGCGCAGTCGCCGATGGCGGTTATCACCAGATCAGCCTCGAGACGTCGCCCGTCGACGAGTTCCACGCCCGCAGGCTTCGGGGCTCCGATCAGTCGGACGCCACCGTCGGCGACCACCATGGTGACGCCCATACTCATCGCGGTGGTGCGCACGTACTTCGCCACATCGGGGCCCAAAAGCCTTTCGAGCGGCGGCGCGAGGTCGACCACGGTGACAGCCTTGCCGAGGTCGTGACATGTGGAGGCGACTTCCATGCCCAGGAATCCGCCGCCGACCACCAGCACCGATGATGCGGATTCCAGTTCGTGGCGGATGCGAGTGCAGTCAGCGTGCGAGCGGAGTACTCGCTCGTCCTGATCGGCCCTGCCGAGTCGCCTTGCGCGTCCACCCGTGGCGATGATCAGACCGTCGTACGGCACCGCGCCGGTCGCAGTGCTGACCACTTTGGTGTCGGTATCGAGGGCAAGGGCGCGGGTGTTCAGCCGGACGTCGATGTCGTCGGACAAGGGGGCGAGGACCGCCTCGTTGAAGGGCATCGAGCCGTCGAGGACGCCCTTCGATAGCGGAACTCGTGTGTATGGCGGCACGTGTTCGTCGCTGAGCATGGTGATCGTGCCTTCGAAGCCTTCGATGCGCAGAGTTTCGATCGCCGTCACGGCTGCGATCGAACCGCCTACGACGACGATGTCCCGCAAACTCATCGCTGCGCTTTCAGTGCTGCGACCGGACATACGCGCACGCCCGCCTCGGCCTTGAGCTCGAGGCCCGGATCGAGCTCTTCGGTGAGGACCACGACGACGGCGTCCTCGTCGAGTCCGAAAACCTCGGGAGCCACCTCCTCGCAGAGGCCGTGGCCTTCACATCGCTGGCGGTCGGCTTGAATTCGCATGGTACGGCTCCTGTTCGATCGACCCTCGGATAGAGGGGTTAACTTGTCAGCGGGACGCTTTCGCGTTGTCGGCTTGTGACGAGTCGAGGCGGTGTGCGAGAAAGTTGGCGACCGCGGCGCGTTGCTCGCTGCTACGCGCCACCGCGAGCGAGAGCGAGAAGACCCCGTGCGCCAGGCCGGGGAATCGTTGCTGCTCGACGTCGGCCCCGGCGTCGTGCATGGACTTTGCAAGTAGCTCCGCCTCGTCGCGGAGCGGATCACATTCATTGCTGAGAATGAGCGTCGGCGGAAGTGTCGACAGCTCCGACAGGTCCAGCGCGAGTCGTGGATCCCGAGTATCCCCAGGCCCTGACGCGTATTGCTCGATGAACCAGAGCAAATCCTCTCGCCGCACCAGCGGACCATCCGCGTACTCGGCAAGCGAAGGTGTGGTGATCGCCGGATTGACCCACGGGTTGATCAGCATCAGCGCCGACAGTGGCCGGCCGTCGCGGTGGGCGTGAGCTACCGCCGAGGCGGCAAGCGAGCCGCCCGCCGACTCACCGGCAACGGCGATCTTCGAGGGATCGCCGCCGTGGTCCGCGATGTTGTCGAAGGTCCAGGACAGCGCGGTATCGGCATCGTCGTGGGCTGCGGGGAATCTGTGCTCAGGAGCGAGCCGGTACGTGGCCGACACCACGATGGCGCCTGTCCGTGCGGCAAGGTCGCGGGCCGGCTCGTCGGCGACCTCCAATCCGCCACTGACAAATCCGCCGCCGTGGAAGTAGACCAGCACGGGCGCGCCCGGCCTTTCCGCGGGAACGTAGACACGTAGTACCTGTTCCGCCTCGGGGCCATAACGGTGCTCGGTGACCCGTACCATCTGCTGTCTCGGAGCCTGCATCTCCAGGAAGGAGTCCGCAAGCGACCTGGCACCCTCGATACCGATGTCCCGCAGGCCCGCAACACCTTGCTGGGCGAGCATCTCGTCCAGGAACATCACCGAGGGATCCACGGCCGGAGCAGGGGACGCGGTGTCGAGGTCGGCGGATGTTCCCGCGAAGCGGAAGCCCCGGTAATCGTTCTTCTGAACATTTGCGCAGATGGCTCGATACCGGGGCACTCCGCCGATGTAGAGCAGCATCTTTCGGGGCTTGCCGGGCACGTTGGCACCGACGAACCAGGAGTTGTTCGATTGCGCGATAAGTGTCGCGTTCCCCATGGCCGTGGTTTCGGCGTCCCACTGACTCTGAGCCTGCTCGGTCGCCTCGAAGATGTAGTGCCCGTGGTCGTCCATGTAGGTGATCATGTCGGCGATGAAGTCGACGTGATCCTCGATGGCGAGTGGGACCGTGTAGACCACGGCGGGGCTCTGTGGGCCGGTGATCATGAACATGTTGGGGAAACCGGTCGAGGTCAACCCGAGGTAGGTCTCCGGGCCCTCCTTCCAGGCATCGACCAAACGAACACCGCCTCGACCCGTCACATTCAGAGACAGCAGTGGACCGGTCAGTGCATCGAAACCCATGGCGAGGATCAGCACGTCGAGCTTGTGCACCGTGCCGTCTGCCAACCGCACCCCCTCTGGCACGGCCGAGTCGATCGGATTCGCAGAGACGTCGACGAGTGACACCGAATCCCGATTGAAGGTCTCGTAGTAGGAGTTCTCCAACGGTGGTCTCTTGGTTCCGTATGGGTACGTGGTCGGGGTCAGAAGCTCGGCGGTGGCGGGGTCCGATACCCGGTCTCTGATTCGATCCCGGATGTACTCGGAGACGGTGTCGTTCGCAGCCCGGTCGAGCAGGAGATCCGCGAAGCTGTCCATGATGAGCCGAAATCCGCCCCTGCCCCAGCGGTCGTCGTAAACGGCACGGCGTTCTTCCGCGGTGACCGCGAGGGCTGATGGCTGCACCTCCGAGTAGGGAAGTCCGAACATGTGGTTGCGTGAGGCCGATCGCAGTTCGGCATACGCAGCCTTCTCAGCGGCTTCCTCCTGCGGGTCCGTCGGGTAGTTGTTGATGGGAGTCGCGTAATTCGGGGTGCGCTGAAAAACGGTAAGACTCTCCGCCACCTTCGCCACCTCGGTGATGACCTGGATCCCACTCGCGCCAGTTCCGATGACCCCGACACGCTTCCCGCTCAGATCCACGTCCTCACGCCAGTTCGCTGTGACCAGGGTGCGGCCTGCGAATGACTCGATCCCCCGAATATCCGGGGCTTTGGGCACCGAGAGCGTCCCGCTACCCGAGACCAGGAAGCGAGCGCAGTGACGGGTGCCGCGATCAGTCGAAACAATCCAGAGGTCCGCGTCCTCGTCCCAGTCCACCCGCGTGATGCGCGTGTCGAATGTGACGCTTCGCCGAATGTCGAAGCGGTCGGCGACGTACTCGAGGTAGCTCAGGATCTCGGGCTGGCTCGGATAGCGTTCGCTCCAGTGCCATTGCTGCTGCAGTTCCTCGTCGAACGAGTAGGAGTAGTGGACGCCGGCGATGTCGACCCTTGCTCCGGGGTAACGGTTCCAGTACCACGTTCCTCCGACTCCAGAGGCCGCGTCGAACGCGCGCACGTCGAGGCCTAGTTGGTCGCGGAACTTATGAATTGCGTATATCCCGGCGAAGCCCGCCCCGATCACGATGACGTCGTGACGAGTCGCGATCTGGTCGGGCGACGGGTGTTCGGTGGTGGTCATGGGTTGGTTCCCTCCAGGGGCACTCGCTGAAAAAAGTTGTGCATCGAATCAGCCGCACGGCACACGGTCATCGGAGTCGTCTCGGATCCGCGGGACCAGCGCAAAGCGGTCTCCGCAGGGCTGGTGCGTCGTGACGTACAACACAGCATGCACCGAACTAGACGATTTATCAATAGGAAATCGAAATTTCAGAGAAAAACGACGAGAACTGTCACGGCCGATACTTCAACGCATACCGTGGAAGAGGTGGAAGAGTCGGACCGGTTTGCCCCCTCGCCCAGCACTTCGCCGGCCTCAGGCTCAGACATTCGACAAAAAGTCGATCTTTCGCCAAAATTGCGAATTTACGATAGGATGTGCCGCATGGTAGACGAGGTGAAGACGACGCGAACGGAGATCGTCCATGATGCGTTGCGCGCGGACATCCTCAACGGCGACATCCTGCCGGGGGTGCGATTGCGTATCGCGGAATTGGGTGCTCGCTTCGGTGTAAGCCTGTCGGTAGTCCGGGAGGCACTGACACGTCTGGCCGAGCAAAACATCGTGGTCGCCAATCCCCAGCGAGGCTTCAACGTCGTCAGCCTCTCCCGCGAGGATCTCGAGGACATCACGCGCGTCCGCACCCAGATCGAGCCCCTTGCTCTGCGTGATTCCATCGAGCACGGTGGGATCGCGTGGGAAGCGCTGGTGGTGTCAACGCATCACACCCTCGAACGCACCCCGGTTCATTGCGAGGACGGGCGGGTCAACCCGGAGTGGCTCGAGGTCCACCGAAACTTTCATCAAGCACTGCTGTCCGGGTGCGGCAGCCCGCGTCTGCAAATGATCGCCAATTCTCTACGCGACGGCGCCGAACTCTATCGCGTGTGGTCGACCACGATCGCTCACGACGACGAGCGCGACCTCGCCGCGGAGCACCGGGCGATCATGGATGCGGCTCTGTCCGGAAACGTCGAGACCGCAGTCACGGAACTCACCGCGCACATCACGCGTACCACTGCGGCGCTGCTGACCTGCACTCAGACCGAGGCGTCCGCCGCTGCTGATGCTGTGAAGTCGGACCGGTAGGTCGACCACGGTTTCGCTGTCGGCACTTATGAATCGAGAGCATTGCGGCGTCGTGGTCACCTCCTGCCACTGACAGCGCGGCTGAGGCCTCGAGGCGGAGTGGCGGCCTGCGAAAAGAGGCGCTGTCGCTCGACCTGCACACCGTGCCGCTAGGTGCCGTCGCCGCACTGGATGGATGCGCGCTGACGACCAGGGTGCCGATGAGCCCGAGCGGTGTCATCGATCTACCCGGCATCGCACTGCAACCCTCCTGCGGTTCGCCTGCACCGCACCCGTCTGTTCGGGGAGCCGGTCCGGGCGCATGGCCTCGGGCACCCCCAGACTCGCTCAGCAATCCCAGAACGTACCGCCGCAGTGCCCACCTCACGTCGGAGCGTGACTCTCGTCGGCGCGCTTCATGGCGAATGCGGGCAGCAAGGACCTCGCGCGGAGCGCACCGAAGACGGCTTCGACCTGGGTCTTCAGTACCGGTCGGCATCCGTGGGATCGCATCACACAACAGAAAACCGATATTGGGCAAAAAAACGACATTCGCTTGCTATTCCGATTCGCGACGGGTAGAACTTGTGGTGCATGTCACGAACCCCAGCGGCGTATCGCCGCGTTCGAGAGGTTGAACCCGTTATGACCACCACCACTGTCCCGGTACTGATCGTCGGAGGCGGCGGCGCGGGCCTGTCCGCATCGATGCTGCTGTCCACCTACGGTGTCGACTCGTTGCTGGTCAGCGCCCTGCCGACCACGTCGACGTTGCCTAAGGCTCATGTACTCGGCCAGCGCACGATGGAGATCTTCACCGAACTCGGCGTTGCCGAGGAGGTCTACCGGCGCGGCACTCCGCCCGACAATCTGGCTGCCACCGCCTTCTATGCCGGCGTATGCGGAGCCAACCCGAACGCCGGCCGCGAGATCGGCAAGCTCGAATTGTGGGGAGCCGGTTATCGAGATCCGGAGTACATCGACGCCAGCCCGTGCCCGACGGGGAATTTGCCGCAGCTGCGCCTCGAACCCATCCTCAAGGAACGTGCCGACCAGCTCAACCCCGGCAGGGTCCGGTTCCACCACGAGTTGATCGCGCTCGAACAGGACGAGAACGGGGTGCTCAGTACCATCCGGAACAAGTCCACCGGCGAGGACTACCAGGTGCACTCGCAATATGTGATCGCCGCCGACGGCGGCCGCACCGTCGGCGAGCTGGTCGGTATCTCGCTCGAGGGGCAACGCAACATTCTCGATATGGTCTCGGTGCACATGAGCGCCGACCTGTCCGGGGTGCTCGAGGACGATTCGGTGTTGCTGCGGTGGCTGACCAATCCCGACTTCGGTGGCACCTTCACCGGTGGGGTGCTGTGCCCGATGGGACCGGACCAGTGGGGCACCCGCTCCGAAGAATGGGCCTTCCACATCGGCTACCCTCACGGCGACCCCGATGCCGGTGACCGCGACAAGGTCATCGAGCACATGAAAACCCTGCTCGGTCTGCCCGACCTCGACACTGAAATTCATGCCGTGTCGGTGTGGACCATGGAGGGCGTCGTCGCCGACCGGTTCCGCGCCGGCCGCGTCTTCGTCGCCGGCGACGCCGCCCACAAACACCCACCCACCAGCGGACTCGGGTTGAACTCCGCTATCCACGACGCTCAGAACCTGTGCTGGAAACTGGCGCAGGTTGTCGCCGGCCGCGCCGGAGACGGTTTGCTCGACACCTACGAAGACGAGCGTAAGCCCGTGGTCGAGCGCAACATCGCCAACTCGGTCCAATGCACCCACGATTCCTTCGCACTCGATGCTGCACTCGGGCTGTCACCGCAAAAGTCACCCGAGGAGAACTGGTCGGCGATCGAGGCCATCTGGGACGAGTCACACCCCGAACACCCCGAACGCAGCGACCTGGTCAACAACGCGCTCGCTGCGAAATCCGGGGAATTCCATCACCACGGGCTCGAATTCGGTTTCACGTACCTATCTGCCGCGATCGTCGACGACGGCAGCCCGGCGAGTGAGCCGATCGATCCGGTTCGGCTGTACGAGCCGAGCACCAAACCGGGCCATCCTTTGCCTCATGCGTTCGTCTCCCGACGAGGGGAGACGTTCCCGCTGCAGAACCTCACGCACGGCGGCAAATTCCTGCTCATCGCCGGCGAAGACGGGCAGGCGTGGGTCGAGGCGGCGAACAAGATCGCCGAAAGCACCGGGATCGCCCTCGAGGCGGTCACCGTCGGCGCCGACGACGCCGATCTCGCCGACGTGCGCTTCGCGTGGTTGCGCAAGCGTGAGATCACCCGCGACGGAGTGGTGCTGGTGCGTCCCGACCGATTCGTCGGCTTCCGCTCCGCCGGTGCCGTGGCCGACCCACAGGCCGCACTCACCGACGCCCTCGACAGCATCCTTTCCACCCACGACCTAGGAGTCCCACAGTGAAATTCGCCCATTACGACGGCCGGGCCGTCGTCACCGACGGTCAGCGCGCCGTCTTCGCCGCCGACGCCAGCAACGGCAAGTATGCCGACGACCCGCAGAGCATCTTCGCCGTCTGGGACGAGTTCGCAACATGGTCGCAGACCGTCGACCTGGCGGACGGATTCGTGATCGACCGCACCAAACTCGGCGCACCCTCGCCGCAACCGCGCCAGGTGTTCGCGGTCGGCCTCAACTACGCCGACCACACCGCCGAAAGTGGACTCGACCTGCCCCCCGAACCGGCCGTGTTCACCAAGTTCCCCACCTCGGTCACCGGCCCCGACACCATTCTCGAACTGCCCACCGACACCGTGGACTGGGAAGCGGAACTCGTCGCCGTTATCGGTCGCCCCACCCACCGGGTATCCGAGTCGGCGGCGTGGGATCACGTTGCCGGTCTCACTGTGGGACAGGATATTTCCGAACGCACCCGCCAGCTCATCGGCCCCGCCCCGCAGTTCAGTCTGGGCAAGTCCTTCCCCGGATTCTCCCCCACCGGACCGTGGCTGGTCACCGTCGACGAACTCGGCAACCGCGACGACCTCGGGATCGGCTGCTCGGTCAACGGACAGGTCATGCAAGACGGCCGCACCAGCGATCTGATCTTCTCGGTTTCGCGCATTATCGCCAAGCTTTCGGCCATCCTGCCCTTGCTGCCCGGGGACCTGATCTTCACCGGCACCCCGTCCGGAGTCGGCGGCGCCCGCAAACCCCCGGTGTTCCTGCGCCACGGCGACGTCCTCGAAACCTGGGTCGAGGGCATCGGCACGATCACCTCCACCTGCCGCACCGGCACCCCGTACCCGGCCGGCAGCACCTCATAAACAGGAGCACATCATGGCACTTCACCGGCTCGGGTCCGTGACCATCGGCGTCCCCAACGTCGCCGAAACCGCCACCTATTACGAGGATTTCGGACTCACACCGCTCGGTCAGGACCGGTTCGCCACCACGGACGGCGGCGAACAGTTGCGGGTGGTACACGCGCCTCGGCGGCAAGTCGTCGAGATCACCATCGGCGCGGAGGACCAGGACGATATCGACCGGATCGCCCGGCAGATCGACCGGTTGGACCTGGCGGCCGCGGTGACCGAGGGCCGGGTCGAGGCGCTCGAACCGATCGCCGGGTTCAAGGCCGTCGTGCAGATCATGCCGCACCTGGCTCAGGAACCCGTCCCGGCCACGCCCTATAACGGTCCCGGCCGCATCGACCGCGGCACCGGCCGGGCGCCGGGCATCCTGCGGGACGAGCGGGTGCGTCCGCACAAGCTCGGGCACGTGGTGATCGGGTCGACCGACCAGGCCGCGACCCAGAAGTTCTTCACCGACGGCATCGGACTCAAGGTCAGCGACGTGATCCCGTCCTTGGCCGCCTTCATGCGCTGCTCGACCGATCACCACAACGTCCTCGTCCAACAGGCCCCGGTGAACTTCCTGCACCACACCTCCTGGCAGGTCGACGACATCGACGAGATCGGCCGCGGCGCGATGGCGATGCTCGAACAGGATCCCGCCCGGCACGTGTGGGGCCTGGGCCGCCACCACGTCGGGTCGAACTTCTTCTGGTACCTCAAGGATCCGGCCGGCAACTTCTCCGAGTACTACTCCGACATCGACTGCATCGTCGACGATGCCTTGTGGGAACCCGGAGTGTGGGACGCCGCGCACAGCCTGTTCAACTGGGGGCCGCCGCCTCCGCCGTCGTTCGTCCTGCCCGAGGACCTCGCCGCACACATGACCGGATCCCACCATGCCGGCTGATTCGTCACCTGCAGAGGACGCCCTCTGGGTGCCCTCCGCAGAATTCATTGCCCAGTCACGGTTGACGGCGTACACCGACTACCTCGCCGCCGAGCGGGGGCGCACCTTCGACGACTACCCGCAGCTGTGGCAGTGGTCCACCACCGACCTCGCCGGATTCTGGAGCTCGATCCGCGACTTCTTCGACCTCGACATCGACGACCGCGATCGCCTCGTCGACGACAGTGCGGGTATGCCCCACACGAGCTGGTTCGTCGGTGCGACAACGAATTACGCCGCCAATGCGCTGCGCACCTCGGGGCCGGGTATCGCCGTCAAATCCCTCGACGAGACCGGCGTCCTCGCGATCCTCACCTGGGACGAACTGCGCCTGCGGGTCGGAGCGCTCGCCCACTGGTTCCGCAGCCAGGGCATCGAGCCCGGAGACCGGGTCGCCGCCTACGTGCCCAACATCGCGGCCGCGGTGGTGTCCATGCTCGCCTGCGCGGCCGTGGGAGCGGTGTGGGCCTCGTGCGCGCAGGAGTATTCGGCAGACGGTGCCCGCGACCGGTTCGCGCAGCTCGAACCGAAGATTCTCATCGCCGCCGACGGCTACCACTACGGCGGCAAGAAGCACGACCGCCGCGCGCAGGCGACAGCACTGGCCGGAGCCCTCGACTCGGTGGAAACGGTGTTGTGGATCGACAACCTCGGCTACCTCGACGCAACCACCGCCGGGCCCCGTTTCGACGAGGTCACCGCGAGCGGCCGTGAACCCGAATACACCCGCGTCGAATTCGATCATCCGCTGTGGGTGCTGTTCTCCTCCGGCACCACCGGCCGACCCAAGGGCATCGTCCACGGTCACGGTGGCATCGTCCTCGAACACACCAAGTTCCTGGGACTGCACGCCGACCTGAAACCCGGGGCGACGTTCCTGTGGTTGGCCACCCCCAGCTGGATGGTGTGGAACGTGCAGGTCTCCGGGCTGCTGTGTGGGGCGACAATCGTCACCTACGACGGCAGCCCAGCATGGCCGGACCCCGCCCAGCTGTGGCGCATCACCGACAAGCTCGACCTCGACTTCCTCGGCACCAGCGCCGCCAGCCTGATCGCGGCCCAGAAGCTCGACGCCCATCCTCGCGACGTTGCGCCCGGACTGCGACTGCGCGCGATCGGGAGCACCGGATCACCGTTGCCGCCGAGCACCGCGCAGTGGGTGTCCCAAATGCTGCCCGAGGTGTGGCTCGCCTCGGCCAGCGGCGGCACCGACATCTGCTCCGCGTTCGCCGGCGGCGTGCCCACCGAACCCGTCTACGCCGACCAGATCCAAGGCCCCCTACTCGGGGTCGCGCTCGCCGCCTGGAACGCCGACGGGGACCCGGTCCTCAACGAGACGGGCGAGATGGTCGTCACCCGCCCGATGCCCTCGATGCCGCTCTTCTTCTGGGACGACCCCGCCTTCACCAAATACACCGCCGCCTACTTCGACCGATACCCCGGCATCTGGCGCCACGGCGACTGGATCACCGTCACCGACCGGGGTGGGGTTATCGTGCACGGACGATCCGATGCGACGATGAACCGGCAGGGTGTGCGCATCGGCAGCGGCGAAATCTACGAAGTCGTCGAACAACTCGACCAGGTGCGCGATTCCTTGATCGTCGGCGTCGAACTCGCCGATGGCGGATACTGGATGCCCCTGTTCGTCGTTCCCAGCCACCCGGTGCCGGACCCCGACACCTTCACCAAAACCATCCGGGACACCATCCGCGTCGGCGTCAGCCCCCGGCATGTACCCGACGACGTCATCGTCGTCGACGCCCTACCCCACACCCGAACCGGCAAGAAACTCGAGGTACCCGTCAAGCGAATCCTGCAGGGCGCCGATGCGGCCACCGTGGTAAACCCCCAGGCCATCGACGACCCCGGCGCTTTGATCAGATTCGAGACCTTCCGTCCGCAGACCACCAGTACGTGGGGGTGACCTGGGCCAGGCCGCGGCGGCCGGGCCAGCATCTCCGACTGCGGAATAGCTGTGGTGTCGATACTGGTCGCCCATCTCAATCGGCCTGCACTGGCGTACCTGGGTAGCCACGAATGCAGCCACGGCCGGACGGTCGGCTTCTGCCACTCGAAGTCGACCTCGTGACCAGGCTTTCTAATCCAGCGATGTCGAGCACCCCGCAGCCACCGGGTTTTGCGCAGTCGATGGCACGCCAGCCGTCTTCGCTGTTCCAGAACCAGAAACCGCCACGTGAGTAATCTGCCGATGATGCAGGAAGCTCTCACCGGTCAGCGATCTCAGAAGGTGACGAGCACGAAATCACCCCAGCGCACCGTAGAACGCGACCAGAGCCTCGGCCGTAAAGCAGAGAAACGGGAATGAGCAAGATTCACTGACAAAAAGGACGATCGACTGTCACAGGAGATCAACTCACCGCCCGGGGGGCGGGGTCTGTCGCTTGCCAGGGTGATGGGACCACCTCGTTGCCACGAGCATGGGACCACCCGAAGGTGTCATCGAGCATCGGCCTCCCCTTCTGAACTGTCAACCGCGCCATGCCCCAGACGGGTGCGTTGCCGGTAGGACGGGCCCTCGATGACGTGGGTGTGCGCCGAGGAGGTGAGCCGGTCGATCGCCGACTGCGCCAGCAGGGCATCGGTGGTCATCGACAGCCACTCAGGGGCCCTATTCGAAGAGACGGTCGTCGCCTTGCGGCGATGACGCTCCACGACCAACTCGTAGAAGTCGTTGGTCTCGGTCGCGTTCAGGGGCAGCAACGCAAAATCGTCGAGGACCAGGAGATCGACGGTGGCGATGCGCCGCATCTCCGCCTCGACCGAATTGTCCAGCCGGGCGGCGCGCAGACGGGCGAACAGTTTGTCGGCGCGGGCGCAGAGCACCGTTATCCGCCGCCGGATCGCGACGTGCCCGAGCGCGGTCGCCAGATGCGTCTTGCCCACCCCAACCGGACCCAGAACCAGAACCGAGTGGCCGGCCTCGGTGAACCGCAGCGACACCAGATCCGACAGCAGGGATCGGTCGTAGCGGAGGTCGTCGAGGGCGTTCCAGGTGTCGATCCGCATCGACTGATCGAGGCCGGGCTTTCGCCGACCGCAAAGTGGCCGAGCGTGATTCCCGCCGTGATACCTCGTCGGCGAGGAGCAGTTCCAGGAACGCGACGTGGCTGAGTTGGTGTGGGCGGGCCAGGGCGAGTTGCTCGGGCAGGGTGTCCCTGAGGGCGCCGAGTTTGAGAGCCTTGAGGAGGGCGATCAGGTCGGCGCCGATCGGATCGACCGGCCCCGCGGGTGCGGGTGGGGTGGTCATCGTGTCTCCCTTCGTGTCGGGGTTGCCGCCGAGGATCACCGTCAGGTGCCCGGTCCTCTCGGTGGCGACGCCGGTCCTCTCCGTGGCAACGCCGGTCCCAGAGGTGGCGGGGCCGGTCCTGTCGGTGGCGAACTCGGCGGGGTCGCGGGTGAACCGGGACGGTGCCGCCGACCCGGCGGCCGGCAGCAGCGGTGTGGTGGTCTCGGTGGCGCGTTCGAGCATCGAGGCGATCTTGCTCACCGACACCACATCCAGCTCCAGCGCCGTGCTGCAGACGGACTCGACCGGGCCGAGCCCGTAGCGGCGGACCAACCCGAGCAGCCGGTAGACCGCCCGCATCCGAATCCAGGGCAGCGGATCGTCGAGCAGTCTTTCGGCGTAGATGCCGACGCAACGGCCGTGCCCGGCGCAGGTGGCGATCAGCCGATCCAGGTCCCGCATCGCATATCCGACCTTCTCGGTGGGCAGATCCTCCGGATCGGTGCTGCGCCCGCCGGCGGGCTGCCGCGAACCTCGGAATGCTGCGCCTTTTCCGCAGTGATTCAGGCCCCGATCCAGCGTGGTGCACGTTTTTCTGCGAAAGCTGTCGTGCCTTCGTGCGCGTCGGTGCTGGCCATGATCTGCGCGAGCGCGGCATTGTTGGCCGACCAGGCGTCAGGGCTCCAATCGGATCCATTGTCTCGCCGTCGGCTCATGATCGATTTGCTCGTCGTCACGGCCACCGGTGCGTTCGCGGCGATCATGTGGGCGAGTCGAAGAGATTCCAGCAGAACATCATTCGGCTCGACGACGGCATTGACCAATCCCCACCGCAGGGCTGTTTCGGCGGACAGTGGTTGGCCGGTGAGTATCGCGTGGGCAGCAATCTTCGGTGGGATCTGGTCGGGCAAACGGAGCAAGCCGCCGGCTCCGGCAATGAGTCCGCGGGTGACCTCGGGCAGTCCAAGGGTAGCCTCGCTGCTGATGACAGCCAGGTCGCAGGCCAGTACGATTTCGGTACCGCCGCCGAGTGCGAATCCGTTCACAGCCGCGATGACCGGCTTGTCCACGTACTGTTGCACCACGCCTGCAAATCCCCATTCAGGGTGTGCGTCGGAGAGAAAAGATCGCCCTGCGGCGACTGCCTTCAAGTCCGCGCCGGCGCAGAAGGCCCGACCGGCGCCGGTGATGACCGCAACCCTCAGTTCTTCGTCCGTCGCGAAATCGCGCAACGCTGAGCCGACAGCGGTCGATACGTCACTGTTGACGGCATTCATCGCGTTCGGTCTGTTGATCGTGATCACGCACACGTGTCCGTGGACTTCTGCGAGTGCGAGTGGTGCAACGCTTGTCATTCTTCACTCCATGTGATGTCGAAAGATAGTGCGCGTCAACTTATTCGAACAGGACACGAACAAGCACATCAGCGACGCATGCGGGCTTCGAATATCCCTTGATCTCCACCGTCATGCGAATGGTCACCTGAAATCCGCCGGCGACGGGCGATACAGAGGTGATCTCGCCATGACCGCGCAGCTCCGAGTCCACCGGTACCGGGTGCGGAAACCGGACCCGCTCGGTACCGTAGTTGACCATCATCTGCGCGCCGTCGGGATGGAAGAGCTCGTCCAAGAAGGCGGCGACGAGGCTCAGTGAGAGGTAGCCGTGCGCTATGGTCGTGCCGAAGGGGCCCGTCGATGCGCGCTCACGATCGACGTGGATCCATTGGTGGTCCTCCGTCGTATCTGCGAAGGCATCTATTCGATCCTGGTCGATCACAACCCACCGGCTGTGGCCGAGATCGGTGCCGACTTCCTGGTCGAGAAGCTGTGCAGCCAATGCGGTCATCAGATCGAGATCCCGCCGTCGACCGGGAGCACGACTCCGGTGATGTAGCCCGCTTCGGCGGAGGCGAGGAATCCCACAGCGGCAGCCATCTCGGCCGGGTCGGCGAACCTTCCCAGAGGGATCGCCGCCGCGAGTTCGGCCTTCTTGGCGTCAGGGATCGATGCCACCATGCGTGTCTCCGCATTGGGCGAGATGGCGTTCACGGTGACTCCGAAACGGGCGAGCTCCTTGGCAGCCGTCTTGGTGAAACCGATGATTCCCGCTTTTGCGGTCGCGTAGTTCGCCTGGCCGATGTTGCCTCGTAAGCCGGTGTAGGAGGTCACGTTGATCACCCGGCCGAAATTCTTCTTCCGGAAGTGCGGGATGCACGCCCGAGTGAGCCGAAAGGTGCCGCCTGCGTGGATCGCGAGCACGTCGTTCCAGTCGTTGTCGTCGATTTTCCACATCACGTTGTCGCGGAGGATTCCGGCGTTGTTCACCAAGATGTCGATGCGACCGGTGTCGCCGACGACGGCGGCGACCGCTCGCTCCACGTCCTCGGTGTTGCTGACGTCGGCGGCTACCGAGCGTGCACCGATGTCGGCGGCAGCTTTGGCGGCCTCGTCGGCGTCGTAGTCCAGTAGGTACGTGATTGCGCCTGCTGAGACGAAGAATCGGCCTAGTTCGAGCCCGATTCCCCGGGCGCCGCCCGTGACGATGACTGTCTGTTCGCTGAAATCGTAAGTGAGAGTACGCAAGAGTAGTTCCTTATGTCGTTGGTCGGGAAGGTGTCAGAGAAGTTCGACGATGGTGGCGTTGGCCTGTCCGCCGCCCTCACACATGGTCTGCAGACCGAATCGGATGTTCTCCTGCTGCATGTGATGAATCATCGTGGTCATCAGCCGAGCACCCGACCCGCCTAGCGGATGGCCCAGTGCGATCGCACCACCACGGGGGTTGACCTTCGAGAGATCGACATCGAACTCGGTTGCCCACGCAAGGGGAATGGAAGCGAATGCCTCGTTCACTTCGAAGACGCCGATGTCGCCGATGCTCAGGCCCGACCTCTTGAGGATTTTGGCGGTGGCGGGGATGGGGCCGGTGAGCATCGGCATCGGCGCCGACCCGACGACCGCCACACTGTGGATTCTGGCGATCGGGTCGAGACCGGCGCGGGACGCGGCGTCGCTGGTCATCATCAGCAATGCTGCGGACCCATCCGAGATCTGCGACGCGTTGGCAGCCGTGATCTTCCCGTCCTCGTGGAACGCAGGACGCAACCCTCCGAGCTTTTCGACGGTCCCGCCGCGGCGGATTCCTTCGTCGGTATCCACCTGACCGCTGTTGGTGTCGATGGGAGCTATCTCAGCGGAGAACGATCCACCGTCGCTAGCTTTTGCCGCTCGCTCGTGCGACTCCACTGCAAATTCATCGAGACGCTGCCGAGACAAAGCCCACTGGTCCGCAATCATCTCCGCTCCGATGCCCTGATTCGGTGCATCCTCGCCATAACGCTGTCGGTATCGAGGACCGAATGGGTTGCCGGTTGCTTGTGCGGACCCCATGGGTATACGTGACATGCTCTCGACGCCACCTGCGACCACGACGTCGTAGTGTCCGGCGATCAGACCGGCGGCAGCGAAATGGATCGCTTGCTGAGAGGATCCGCATTGGCGGTCCACCGTCGTTCCCGGCACCGACTCGGGCCATCCTGCAGACAACACCGCGGTGCGAGCGATGTCGAATGTCTGTTCGCCGACCTGACTGACGCACCCCCACACCACGTCGTCGACCTGTGCAGGGTCGATTCCAGTTCTGCGGACAAGGGCGTCGAGTACGTGCGCGGACAGATCTGCCGGGTGGACCGAGGACAGCGCGCCGTTCCTCTTGCCCACCGGGGTACGGACAGCGGCGACAATCACTGCGTCGTTCATTGTTTGTTGCTCCTAGTGCATTGGGTCCGTGCCACAGCGGCAAACCTGTGTCTCGAGAACGGGCACCGAACCCGGTATGACCCCAAGACCGCCGGATGGTGTGCCCGATACCGTCTGCAGCGAAAGCGTTAAGTTACTAAACAATCGGTAAGTTCGAATTGGCATCCCCGTACCAGCGCCTGTCAAACGCACCAGGCGCTGGTACGGGCGTGCTGTAGACGCCCGGGTGCCGAGCCGGTACGCGCGTCCGGGGCGTCAGTTGCGGTTCGAGCGTGAGGAGAGAGCGAGGATAGCAAGCTCGTGCGTTGCGGCGAAGTGGTAAGCCTCTTCGGCGTCCATCATTTCGGTGGGGTAGCGGACACTGACCAGTTCGGTGGCGACGGCTGCGGCCCCGAGGCCGGAGATCGATGCTGCCTTCAGTGCGACACCGCTCGCCGTCGTCGGCTCCGCCGCGTCGTCGACCGCGACAACCATCACATGTCCAGGCCGGACGAGGTCCGACACCTGGGACTGTTCGGCCGCAAGGATTCGGGCCGTGCGGGATCTGTCGAGCGCCGAAATCCCGGTAGTTATACCGGTTGCGGCGTCGACGGAAACACACATCCGTTCGGCGGTGGTGCTGAATGATGGGTCCATGTACGGGATCGAGAGATGTTCGGTGCGGGCGTAGGGGAGTGCGACGCGCAGGAGTCCGGAACCGTGCCGTATGGCGAATGCTGTAGTGGCGGTGGTGGACTGCGATGCAGCGTAGAACAGGGTTGCTGTGCCGTTCAGGACGACCACGACACTTCGCCCCTCGACCAGAGCCGCATGCGCGTAGGAACGAAGATAGTCGTCCTTCGAAACAAGCGAAGTGCGTCGCTCATCCAGCAGTGTGGTCATGGAAGCCTCCTGAACGCGGATCCGTGGAATACGAGGGGGTCGGAGTCGAGATCGGAATTGTGAGCGTGGACGCGCAGAACGACGATGTCGTGGTCGCCTGCTCGGTGTTCGGCGAACACCGAGCATTGCATCCAGGCTGAGGCCCCCTCGAACAAGACGGCATCGGAATCTGTGGGTATCAGGTCGACACCGTCGAACCTCTTCGATCGATCGCCCGAGGACAGCTGACGACATAGGGCGTCCTGTTCGCTGCTGAGGACAGACACGCCGAGGCGTGCTGCTGTCTTCAGCTGCGGCCACGTCTGAGATGAGTGCTGTACAGCGAACATCACCAAAGGAGGATCCAGTGAGACCCCAACGGTGAACGACGACGACACCAGGACGAGGGCTACCCCATCGACCTCGGCCGATATCGCGGCCACGCCGGACGGGTAGTGGCCGAAAGTGCTTTTCAAGGTCAATGTGTCGGTTGCTGGCGATAGTGACATGTGCATGGCCCTCTTCGCTGTGTCTAGGTCCGGCGGGTGGTCAGATGAGGGTTGGGTCCGGTTCGAGTCCGAGAAGGTGTCGGCCGAGGATCTGCATGGCAGAGTCGGTGTTGAAGTGGGTGTGCCCGCCGACGGAATGTAGGTCGCGCCAGAAGCGTTGGAGTACGTCCTTCTCGTAGTAGATGCTGGCGCCGGCGCCTTCGATGAGGTGTTCGACGATGCGAACCGCTTCGTGGCCGACGTACGCGTCGTCGACGCGCCACCACATCGCGACCTCGGGATCGATTGCGAGGTTGTGGCGGACGTGTTCAGCAACGTCGTTCCAGCGTTTCTCCATCAACGCGACGATGGCTCGTGTGCGCATCGCGGCCTCGGCCAGCCGTACCTGGGCCAAGGGCGAGTCCTTGAGTGCGACGCCCGACAGTGCTGCTTTGCGGGTCGATAGTTGGGTTCTGAAGAGTTCCACAGCCGCTTCTGCGCCGCCGAGTGCGACCGGAGCGAAGATGATCGGGAAGATGACCAGGAACGGCAGCGTGTACAGCGGGTTGTCGTACTGCGATCCGTCCGCGGGTTCGACCGACAGGCCAGGTCCACCGAGTCGGTACTCGGGAACGAAGATGTTGTCTACTGCGAAGTCGTGGCTGCCGCTTCCGCGCATCCCCGATACTTTCCAAGTGTCTTCGATTGTGAAGTCCGACTTGGGAATCAGGGCCCAGTAGGGTGCGAGTTCTCCGGTGTCAGGCGCGGGAACCTTGATCAGTGCCATGACCCAGTCCGCGGCGGTGATGCCGCTGGCGAAGCGCCACCGACCGCTCACGGTGAACCCGCCGTCGACCGGTTGTGCGACTCCGTCGTCGAACAGTGCGGTCGCCGAGGACACGATGGCATCGGGGCCGAGTACGCCCCAGATCTCGTCCTGGACGCGCTTGTCGAACTTGCTGAGCACGAAGCTGTGGGCGCTGGCCAGACCGGCGACCCACCCCGCACTCATATCCGCAGTGGACAACAGCCGCAATGCCTGCAACCAGTCGAAGACATCGTGTTCGAGCCCTCCATGCTCGCGGGGAACCAGGGCGCGAACCAATCCCAGTTCCTTGATCAGCTCGATGGTTTCGGGAGTTTGTTGCCGGCCGTCCTCGGTGGCGCGAGCGCGGCCACGCACGTCCTCGAGGTGTGGGCGTACCGCGTCGGTCAACGACACGACATCCACGCGGTCTGCTGACTGGGTAGTCATAGCTTCCTCCGGGGAATTACTAAACAGTTGGTAAGTTGAGTGTGCTTCAGGGCTACCGCGCTGTCAAGGCCCGCGAATTTTCGCCCTCGAGTGTCAGGGCAAACCCGCGGTAACCGCTGTTCACAACGTCGTCGCAGATGTCGCGGTACACGTGAACCCCGGCCAGGAACAGGAGGCACACCCGAGGCTTCCCTGGGACGTTGGCACCCATCCGTCATGAATCGATGCCGGCGAGTTCGGGGTGTTCGTCTTGTCGGCCGCCGAGCGCAGTGCTTCAAGCACCTTCTTGGCAAATGTGATGAATCTATCGGTAAACTCCACTTACCGTTTGTTTAGTAAGGGTCTGGCGCGGCCGACGAGATCGGTGCAATCCCGCAAATCCTGACCACGACCGCTCGACGGTCAGGCACACCTCACACCCCCCTCATTTCCCTGACGGGTCGAACATTAGGGCGTGAACCAGTGAAAGAATTCGTTACCGAAGTCCTGGTGGTCGGGGCCGGCCCAGCTGGTCTTGCCGCCACCGCACTTCTGGCCCGGCAGGGCGTTGCAGCGATCACGGTGTGCAAATATCAGAGCACCGCCAACACCCCGCGCGCGCACATCACCAGCGCTGTCAGGGGTTC
Organism: Rhodococcus sp. NPDC056960; assembly: GCF_042674125.1. Lineage (NCBI taxonomy): Bacteria > Bacillati > Actinomycetota > Actinomycetes > Mycobacteriales > Nocardiaceae > Rhodococcus > Rhodococcus sp. NPDC056960. The sequence goes on from NZ_JBHURF010000014.1 coordinate 178,673, forward strand.
GACATGCTAGGAGACGCGGGGGTTGTGCCGGGGGCACGAGAGGTCGGACTCTCCTGTGCAAGAGATTCCCGCTACCACGTAATCCGCCATGCGGCGCGCGGCTTCAACTGGCTTCAGTTGACCGTCGGGGTGATACCAGTTGTGAACGGCGTTGGCTGTTGTGAACATGGCGATCGATGCGAGGTCTAGATCGGCTTTAGTGCACGCGGTCCCCTCCGCCACGGCCTCGGCCAGGAGATCCCGGACGAACTGTTGCGTCTTGTCGCGGAGTGCGACGACCTCTTGTCGGTTTTCGGCGCTGAGATGATCGAGGTCGGTGTACACAACCGTGGACTTCTCGAAGAACTCGAGGTTGACCTGTATATGACCGACGAAGTAGTTCCACAGGCGCGTCTGCGCGTCACCGACGAGCGCCTTCGCGCTCTCGAGGTTTTCGAGGTTGATGACATGCATCTCGCGGATGATCTCGTAGAGAAGTTCTTCTTTGCTCGCGAAGTAGTAGTAGAGAGCAGCTTTTGTGACGTCGAGCTCCTCGGCGATGTCGCCGACAGTCGCGGTGTCGTAACCGCGTCGGTAGAACACCCGCGCCGCGGCATCGATGTAGTCCTGTCGTCGACCCCCGGCCGACGACTTGGAGCTGCGAGACGATCGTTGTCCGGTGGTCGACGCCATGTTCGTCTCCTCGAGTTCGACGCTGTTCCTCGTCATCACGAACGCCAGTTCGATCGGCGTTCGAGAGTACGTCACCGAATCTGCCCTTGACACTTCGGCGTGGAGAACGTAACACTTACCAAGTGTTTAGTAAAGGTCGGTGATGAGGTGGCGTACACGTTTGATCAGGACAGGAGAGTCCGATGACCGCCTACAACGGGTTCAATTCTCGGCCGCTGGGGCTACCGCTGGCCGCAGGCAAGGTCGACTTCGGTAACGGGGCAGGAGTGCAGCAAATGCTGGGTCTCCTAAACGGTGCCGCTCTGCCTCAGGTGGAGGAGAACGCCGCGCAACCGTTCGTCGGCGTCACTACGGACGGGCAACCGATCAAGGGACTCTTCGGCCTGTGCGACGAAGGATTCGAAAGCGGGCCGGCAACCGACGCAGCTCGTGCCTACCTCGATGCGCTCACGCCGGACCTGCGACAGAAGGCCACATCGCCGATCGACAGCGCCGACTGGCGACTGTGGATCAACGCTTTTCTCACGTTCAGCGAGCACGGTCTACGTTTGGAAGACCTCGGAGAAGGTCAACGGAACGCGGCCTTGCAGGTCATTCGCGCGTCTCTGGGTAGTACCGGATATCGCCGAGTCCGCGGAGCGATGAAACTCAATGGCGATTTGGGCGAATTCCTCGGGGCTTATTTGGACACGCTTACCGAATTCTCGTATTGGTTCACGATCTTCGGAGATCCCTCCACAGAGGATCCGTGGGGATGGCAGCTCGCTGGACATCACGTCGACGTGCATTGCTTCATCGTCGGACAGCAAGTCGTTCTGACACCTACCTTTCTCGGTACGGAGTTCCGCGGGGAACAGGTGTTTCAAGAGCATCGCGACACCGCACTCGAGTTCATGGCGAACCTGACTGGCGAACAGCGCGCGCAGGTGATCAAATACCGATCCATCCTCGCCGAGAATCTGCCGCCTGAGCTGAACGGACCAGTTGACGGTCGCCATCGTGCGGGAGCGGGCCAAGACAATCTGGTCTTGCCGTACGAAGGTCTCCGAGGTGATTCACTCAGCACCGGACAGAAGGAACTGCTGCTCACTCTGGTCGATCCCTATCTCGATCTACTCCCCGATGCACCCAAGGAGTTTCGCCGGGCCCGAGTCGCCGAGTTCCTCGACGACAGCTGGTTTGCGTGGATTGGAGAACACGAGAGCGACAGCCCGTTCTACTACAAGATGCACAGTCCCGTGGTGCTGGTGGAGTACGACAACCATCCTGGAATATTCCTGGACAACGACGAACCGGAACCCTTCCACGTGCATACCATCGTTCGCACCCCCAACGGGGGCGACTACGGGAAAGACCTTCTGGCGCAGCATTATGCAGCGCACGATCACCTACATCATCATCACCATTATCACTGACCTAACCAGTACGCGACAGTAGGGATAATTGACATGGACTACGTCCGCAAGTTCGACGACGAGAAGGCATTCGACACCGGATTTCCCGGGTACCGCGCGCAGTTCCTCTCCTCGTTGGAGAGCACCCTGTTCATCCACAGCGTGATTCAGCAGGACGGGTGCGGTCCTGGACTGCATTATCACCACAGCGACCAGCTGTACTTCCTTCTCGAGGGCACCATGAATGTCCAGCTCGGTGAGGATGTAACCACTGCCGGGCGAGGGTCGCTCGTGTTTATTCCTGCAGGCCTTCCGCACCGAAACTGGAACGATGGACCCGGTACGGAACGGCACTTCGAGATGATCATCCCACGTCCCGGCCCGGGCGCGCCGCTCGCGTATCCTGTCGATTCTCCGTCCGATGTCCCCGAGGATCGGCGCGCGACGCAACGTGCGTACATCCGGCAGATCGATGAATCGGAGTTCGTCGAACCCATGTCGGGTTTTCGACTGCAACCGCTTGCCGACCCCAGCACGGGGTCGCTTCAGGCGGTCGTCAACTATGCCGAGGTTGATTCGGGATCGGCAGGTCCGGGCATGCACATTCATCCGTTCGACCAGTTCTATCTCGTTTTGGAGGGCGAGTTGACGGTAGAGGTCGCTCTCGAAAAGCACACCGTCGGGGAGGGCGCTTTGGTGGTGCTGCCGGCAGGAGTACCGCACCGGCAGTACAACAGCAGCAGTGCCACCGAGCGGCACTTGGTCGTCCTCTCACCGACGCCAGTGGAAGGAGTTCCATGGGACGAGGGCGTCGACTTCGTCTCGAACGGGGAAACCCACAACGGCCCCAATAGTTTGACGCCGGCCGAGCCAGTAGCCTCGCACGTGACCCGATGAGCACGAAAGCGAACGAGAACGTGGACGTGCGGCCGTGGTTGCGTTCGTATTCTCCAGGTGTTCCGGCTGATCTCACACCCGCGTTTTCCGAGATGCTGACTTTGTTCGAGGCCACGGTCCACGAGGTGGGTGACGCACCGGCGATCCTGTACTTCGACGGCGCGGTGTCTTTCACCGAACTGGACCGCAGATCCGACAGCATGGCCGCGTATCTGATCGAAAACGGCTTCGCCGCAGGAGATCGGCTGGCGATCTATCTGCAGAATGACCCCGGTTTCATCGTGTGTCTTCTTGCCGCGTGGAAGGCCGGGGGGGCGGGCGTCGTCATGAACCCGATGTACCGGGTCCGTGAGGTGACGTACCTTCTCGCTGACTCGGGCGCCACGTTCCTGGTGTGCGATGAAGGCCTGTACGAGGAGGTCATAGCCCCCGTGCTGGATTCCGGTGAAACACGGCTCGACCACGTGTTGGCGAGTTCTCCTCGCGACCACCAACAACGCGATGACTCGCGGGTGCTGGGGCCCGACCGAGAAATACCGGGCGTACAGAAGCTCTCCGAAGTCAGCGGAGAGGATCGTGAACTGCAGACGAGGCACCGAGCGGACTCCGACGACCTCGCTGTACTCATGTATACCTCGGGCACCACGGGTAAGCCGAAAGGCGCGATGATCACCCATGGATCCCTGGCCTTCTCGAGTCAGACGTACCGTGACTGGATCGGTCTCGGAGCTTCGGATCGAATTCTGGGTGTGGCGCCGCTGTTTCACATCACCGGACTCGTCGGGCATATCGGCGTCGGACTACTGACCGGTGCAGCAGTAATTCTCGGACACCGATTTCATCCAGACGTGGTCCTGGATGCGATTCGAGAACACCGACCCACTTTCACGGTCGGCTCGATCACTGTGTTCAACAATCTGTCGAGCCGGGATGACATCACGCTGGACGACTTCGCGTCGTTTCGCGCAGTCTTCTCCGGTGGTGCACCCATTCCCCCATCGCTGCGTGACTTCGTGCGCGAACGCACCGGTTTGTTGATCCACAACCTCTACGGGATGACCGAGACCACGAGTCCGGCAATCGGAGTACCCCTGGGGAATCTTGGTCGTGTCGATCCCGAATCGGGAGCTCTGTCAGTCGGCGTCCCGGTCTTCAACACTTCGGTCCGAATCGTGGACGAGGAGCGAAATTCGGTGCCCCCGGGCACGGTTGGCGAAATCGCCGTATCAGGTCCCCAGGTAATAGCCGCCTATTGGCAACGCCCGGAGGAGACCGCAGCGAAGATCGTGGACGGCGAGATCGCCACCGGTGACGTGGGTTACATGGATGAGGACGGATGGGTCTATCTGGTCGACCGCAAAACGGACATGATCATCGCGTCGGGATACAAGGTGTGGCCGCGGGAAGTGGAGGACGTGCTCTATTCCCATCCTGCTGTCCGTGAAGCCGCAGTTGTCGGTGTGCCCGACAAGTACCGCGGCGAGACGGTCAAAGCTTTCGTTATTGTGAAACAAGGCGTGAGTTGCACCGAAACGGAGCTCATCGACTTCTGCAAGTCGCAGATGGCCGCGTATAAGTACCCACGGATCATTCAATTCACCGGCGATCTTCCGAAATCCGTCACCGGAAAGATTCTGCGGCGCGACCTCCGTGTCGAAACAAAAGAAGGATGACAACGAAAGTGTCCCGGACAAATGGGTTGTCCGGGACACTTCACAGGCGCTCGGCCGGTCGTCTTCGGAATGCGAACCCTCGCCGTGTTACCGGTCCCGGTCAGTCGGTGACAGATCCCCGACGCGTCAATATTCGCCGGGCATGGTGGATCACAGGTGCATCCATCATGCCGCCGCCCAGGCTGAACACGCCGCGGTTCGACCGCGCAGGGTCAAGAATTCTTTCCGCCCAGTCGATCTCGTCGACAGTCGGTGCGAAAGCGTCACGTATGACCGGTATGTGGGTTGGATGAATCGCGACCTTGCCGTCGAAACCCACTGCCACTGCCACTGCCGCTGCGTTGTTCGCCTCGCCGCGCACATCGTCGTATCCGTCGGCGCCAACCGACACCGGATGGTGTCGAGCACCTGCAAGGACGCATGGACTGCGGCCGCGGTCCACGATGCTTTGGGGGGGATCGACCGCGATCATCACCCGAGTTCCACATTCGCCAACGACCTTCTTCATCAGTCCCTCCTCGACTCGACACTGTCGGGTAGCGAGGAGGGCACACCAACTTCCGGCTTTGCAGGCCTCTCTTCAGCCACTCCGCGCCGTCGGTGCCGACCGGGGCGCAGGCCGTCTAGGAGCCAGCCTCGAGCGGCGGCAGGTATGGGGCGAGCAATCCCGTTCGGTACCTAGGAGATCATGGCTGCAGACCGCGATCTCTTGGGGCAATTGAACAAGTTGGTATGGAGGTAATGGCTGGGGCCTCGCGCCACATGTGATCGTGGGTTGCCGACAGGAAGCGGTCCTGGCCGGTAGGGCCACAGATGTGGGAGGCCCCAGCAATGAATCAGCGTACGAGTGTTGGGTTGGATGTGCACGCGCGGTCGGTGGTCGCGTGTGGACTCGATGGTGAGACTGGCGAGCTGTTCGAGCGGCGGTTGACGCCGGATCGCCAGGAGATTCTCGGGTGGATATGTACCTTGCCCAGAGCCGGTGTCGGTGACTTACGAGGCTGGGCCGACCGGGTTCGGGTTGGCGCGGTTCCTGCTTGGCGGCGGGGATCGAGTGTCTGGTCGCGGCGCCGTCGAAGCTGCAGCGCCCCGCCGGTGACCGAGTCAAGACCGATGCGCGAGACGCTCGGCATTTGGCTCGTCTGCTTCATCTCGGTCAGATCGTGGCGGTAACGATCCCCGATGTCGAGTAGGAGCGCGCGAGAGATCTGGTGCGAGGGGGGAGGACGTGCGCGGCGATCTGATGTCGGCTCGCCATCGTGTGTCGAAACTGCTTCTGCGACCAGGGAATCGTCTACTGCGAGGGCAAGGCGTGGACGAGGGTGCACGACACCTGGCTGCGGCGGCAGAGGTTCGAGGTGCCGGGATTGCAGCTCGCCTACGACACCATGATTGCGGCCGTGGATCGTCGCGACCGCCTGGATGCCGCGATCGCCGAGATGGCTACAAGTGCCTACACCCCGGTGGTGACCCGGCTCGGGTGTCCACGCTGACCGCGTTCGGGTTGGCCGTCGAGATCGGGGACTGGCAACGGCTGTCCGGCCGCTCGATCGGCGCCTACCTGGGGCTGGTGCCCACCGAATCGTCGTCGGGCGCGACGCGGTCACAGGGAGCGATCGCCAAGACCGGCAACGGGCACGCACGCCGGCTGCTGATCGAGGCCGCCTGGCAGCATCGTCGCCCGTATCGTCCCGGGGTGGCTCTGCGGCGGCGCTGGGACAAGGCCGACCCGGCGGCCCGGGACCGCAGTCTGCAAGGTAACCGGCGCCTGCACGCCCGGTGGAACGACTTCGAGCGGCGGCACAAGCGAGCGGCGGTTGCCAACACCGCGATCGCCCGGGAACTCGCCGGTTGGTGCTGGTCACCGGCCGTCCTCGGGCGACTGAGGCAGGCGGGCGCCACGAGCATTCCTCAGGGCCGTGATCCTGATCGTCACTCGCCGGACGGCAAGGTCGGTTCTCCTCGCTGCGCTGCGGGGACTCCACCTTGCCTCACTGACTCGTGACGATCCGACAGGCCCGGGACCGGAGGAATTCCCGAGGCGCCCGACAGATGTCCGGACGACCGTACGCGGTGGTGACGGCAGTGCCTGGGAGTGACCCGCGAGCGCCCTATGGGCAATCCTCAACTCCGCGTTGGGATCACGCTCGCCATTAGACCCGCGAACCACTCCAGCCGAACAGTCCGTCCTGCGGTAACCAACCCGCGTATATCAGAGTGACCGCGCACCGATACAGACACGCTCGCCACCACCTCCCCTCGGTCATGCGGTCAGAAGAAAGCGGCGTCCGCGACGACGGTCGTGGGCGCCGCTCCTCCCTGCCCTCTTGACAAAGTCGGTTCCATATCAGGGCGCTGCGTGAGCAGCCAGGTGAGCCCGTCCGTAGTCGTTGCCGTTCGGTGTTCTGACGATGTTGTGAATGTGGAAAGGTTCCGGATCGTCGTTGCCGATGAATATCCCCGAGTGCGAGTCCATCTCGATAAAGATTACCGGGCTCTGGACTTTGTAGTAGAACGGCTTCTCGATGTCGTGTTCGCCGGCCCACGCGAAGCTGGTCTCGCCGAGGTGTGCCTCCACGTCGGCCATCTTGAGTCGGGCGTGCGCCTCCGGCAGACGCCCGACATAGTGCGAGACCAGTGCCAGCAGTCGCTCGCGCTGCGATGGGTCGAGCTCGGTTGCGGCGATACCGTCGAGTGGAACCACAGCATTGTCACGGGCCACCGACCCCCGCATCCGACCCTCGGTCGGGTGTGCGAGCTCAGGCGGTAGGTCGTCCCACTGGACCGACTCGGACAGCGTTGCAGCGGCGCGCTGCTCCGGGGACAACGACGCCATCAGCTCGAGTGCCAACTCGAGCTCGGAGTCGAACGAGCGAATACCTGCATGTGTGCCCTCCTCGACGATTCGGGGCTCGGTTCCGAGGAACATCGGGCTGATCGTCAGCTGTCCGCCGAGAACAAAGATGTTGACGCAGCAATGATGTCCGTAGAGCTGAAAGCCCCATGGTTCGGTCGTCGACGGGGTTCCGAACAGGGTGAACCAGTACATCCATTCGCGAAGAGTGTCGTGGTAACCGCCCACCATCTCGCCAAGTGCCGCATTGGTCTTCATCATCTTGCGAATTTCTTCGAAGCCTCTGTCGGACATCGCCGCACGAAACACCTCCATCGCCGCTATTTGCTGATCGCTCGACAGATCGTCCAGTAAAATGCCGTGTGGCTGATGCGGTGCGAAGGCATTGATCCAGGCGCGCCATTCGTTCGCGTCGACGGGAAGAACTCCCTTGTCACGCTGGTCGGAATCGAGACCCGCGATGAACGCAGAAGCAGCGGACACCAACTCGGTGTTGGTGATGCCGGTGTCACGTATGGGGTACAGCCCGGGGCGCGGCGTGCCGTCCGAGGTCAATCCCACGAACGGTGCGGCGAGATTTTCGTTGTACTCACGAAAAACGTGCTGGAGGGGTGGGGGGAGTTCCGACGCGTCCACGATCCCACGCTTAATCGGAAAGATGCCGGGGGGTCGAAGAGCGTAGCCGTGGTAACACTTCTCGGACATGCATTGTTCCTTTGCTGAGGCTGGACTGATGTAGAAGTCGAATCGCGTTCACGCGTCGACGAAAGTCGTCTCGAGTCGTCCGAGACCCTCGATCTCGGTTACCAGAGTCTCACCGGATCGCAGGTAACGCTTGGGGTCTCGTCCGATTCCTACCCCGGACGGTGTGCCCGTGAAAATGAGATCGCCCGGGTAAAGAGTCACGTTCGAAGACAAGAATGCGACCAGCTGCGGCACGGTGAAAATGAGCTCGGACGTCCTGCTGTCCTGCAGGACTTCGTCGCCCGCACGGCCGGTGATAGCCAAGTCGTCAGGATGGGAAATCTCGTCCAGGGTCACCAAGGCGGGCCCGATGGGGGAGTAGCCCGGCAGCGACTTGCCGAGTGACCATTGAGCACCTGCGCCCCCGCGAGTTTGAATGTTTCTGTCGCTGATGTCCTGTCCCACAGTCAATCCCGCGATATGATCCCGTGCGTCGGCCTCGCTCACGTTTCGGGCTGTTCGGCCGATCACGACCACCAACTCGGCCTCGTAGTCGACTGTGTCGGAGGACAGTGTCACGGTCGTGACCGGACCGGTCAACGAACTCGCGAACTTGGTGAACACGACTGGGTACTCCGGCGTTGCCGTGCCCGTTTCGCGAGCATGGTCCGCATAGTTCAGTCCTATCGCGAAGATCTGCCGAGGTCGTGGAACGGGCGCACCGAGTTCGGCCGCGTCGACAGGGCGCGGAGCGGTCGGTGGCGCTGAACGAACTGCGTCGACGAATGCGTCCCATCGTTCGAGGCACGATGTTATGTCCGGCCCAAAGGCCCCCTCTGTCGCAGTGTGCACGTCGATTACTCCGCTGCCGACAAGAATGCCTGCGCGACCGTCGATGTTGACGAACCTCATCGTTCTCCCTCGTTGACGCGGGTGCGCGCCTGGGACACCCAGTTACTAAACACTTGGTAAGTGTGCTTGTAGGGGTGCGGGGATGTCAAGACTCCCCTGGGGCGAAGGATCCGGGCCAGGCTGGTCGGCCGCGACCTGCGAGGGCAAAGTCACGTGCGATTGGACTGACGTTCCGGGCAGGCAGTGGGTTGTGCCGTGGGCAGGCCACGTCGCCTGTGCCGCGGCACAGCACCCCGGCCACGACGAAATCAGCGATACTCCGAGCGGCCTCGTCGTGGTCCATCGGACCGTCCGGGTGGTACCAGATGTGCACGGCATTGACGGTTGTGAACATCGCGATCGACGCGAGATCCAGGTCGGCCAGCGTGCACACGACGCCCTCGTCCGCTGCCTCGGAGAGGAGTCGTCGCACGAAGGCCTGTGTCTTGTCTCGAAGTGCGACGACGTCTTGCCTGTTATCGGGACCGAGGTGATCGAGGTCGCGATACGCCACGGATGATTGGATGAAGTACTTCAAGTTGACTCTCGCGTGGCCTGCGAAATAATTCCACAGGCGTGTTCGTGCATCGCCTGCATTCGCCTCTGCGATCGCGAGATTCCCCAGGTTGATCTCGTGCATTTCGCGGATTATCTCGTAAAGAAGTTCTTCCTTGCTATTGAAGTAGTAGTACAGGGCCGCTCTCGTGACGTCGAGTTCCTCGGCGATGTCTCCCACTGTCGCACTGTCGTACCCCCGGCGATGAAAGACTCGTGCGGCCGCATCGATGTAGTCCTGCCGCCGCCCTCGGGTGGACGGCTTTCCGCTCCGAGACGATCGCTGGCCCGTTGTGGACGCCATCGCTTCTCCTCCGGGTCAGTCGCTGCGTCGTGCTCGTCGAAGAAAGTCGTACGGGGCGCGAGCTGCGAGGCTCGACGAACGTGCTTGACACTCATAGCGGCCGGGGTTCACGTTTACTTACCAATTGGTTAGTAAATCATACTGGCCTACAACGTCGGGGGTGTCCCTATAGTCTTCGTCAAGCTGCTGAGGGGAGTGGTTCCCGGTAAAGTTCCTTGACTTCAGCATGGCGTAGAGGACGTCGCAGCGGCGTCGGGCGAGGGAGATCAGGGCCGCGCCCAAGCTTCTTCTTCTCGGCACGCTTTTTGTCGTAGTAGGCGCGACCGGTGGGGTCGTGGAGGGCGGAAAACGCGGACAGGAACAGCGCTCGTTTGAGCTTTTTGTTGCCGGAGTGGGCGGGGTGCTCACCACGGATCGGTGAGCCCGATTTGCGGGTGAGAAGGTGCGATACCGGCGTAGGCCGCCAGGTGAGCGGCGGAGGGGAAGGCGGAGCCGTCGCCGACATCGATCAGGATCAGGGCTCCTGCTGAGGAAGTCGATGCCGGGCATCGATGTCTTCGGCCCGGGAGGAGGGCAGTTATCGAGGGCCCTCTCGACGTCCTCGGCGACCGCTTTCCGTTGCTGGAGAGTCCCTTTCAGGGTGTCGGCGAGTTTGGGGAGGATGGTCTCGGCGGCCTGGGTGCCGAGGACCAGCACGGTCTGCTCGCCCGCGGGGCGGCGACGATCTCGCCGACGAGTCGGGTGCCCATGCGGGGTGCGTGTTTGACCGCGATCGCGGTGAGTTTGCGCTTGCCTGCCTTGTTCGATTCCGGTCGGTCCACCGCAGCGGGAGAGGATCTCGAGGACCGCCGGATGGGGCGATGCGGGGTCCGAGGACCCGCTCGAGGGCGGGATGGATGGAGGTGAGGAGTCCGCGGATCCGGTTGCTGACTCGGGTGGCCTCACCGGCGAGGTCGTCGTCGAACCCGACGAGGACCACGGGGTTCGGTGAGGGCCTCGTCGCCGGTATAGACGCGGCGCAGGGTGTGCGGCATGGTGCGGGCGGCAAAAGGCAATGATGAACGCGTCTCGGGCATCGGTTTTGGCCTGTCCGGGGTATAGGTCGGCGCAGGTAGGCCAGAGCGACGAGGAAGGGACGCACCGTGGTCTCGGTAGGCAGTTCCCTGGCCGCGACGAAGGCCCTCACCTTCGACCAGCTCCACAAGCTCAGCGGTTCAACGCTAATTGCGCCGTGACTCGGACAAGAACGGTGCTGCCGATGATGCCCGGCATGCCGGAACGGCGCAGTCATGACTACGCCCGCAGCGGCGTCACCAGCCTGTTCGCGGCGTTCAACATCGCCGACGGCACGGTGATCTCCGAGCTTATTCGACGCCACCGGGCCGTGGAGTTCAAGAAGTTCCTCACCGCGATCGACAAGGCCGTCCCCGACGAGTTGGACGTGCATCTCGTCTGTGACAACCTGGCCACCCACAAGACGCCGGCAGTGGGCGACTGGTTGGCCAAGCATCCACGTTTTCACGTCCACTTCACCCCGACCGGGTCCTCCTGGATCAATCAGGTCGAGCGCTGGTTCGCATTCCTGACCGATCAGCTGCCCCTCCGTGGTGTACACAAAAGCGTTCCAGCACTGGAGAAAGACGTTCGCGACTGGATCAAGACCTGGAACGATGACCCGAAGCCGTTCGTCTGGCACAAGACCGCCGAGGAGATCCTCGACTCCCACGCCAAATATATCTCACGAATTTCTGACGCGGGACGATAGCGGCGCATCACTTCCCGAACATGTTCATCGTCGCTGGCCCCGGAAGCCCGTCCGTCTTCAGCAATATGGTGACCTCTATCGAACAACACGTCGAGTGGATAGCCGATGCAATCGTCTACCTGGATTCTCGCGGTAATGCGACGCTGGAGGCCACGGAGGTGGCCGAGGAACGGTGGGTCGCGCACGTCAACGACGCCGCGGCCTCGACGCTGTACCGCGATTCACGTGCCACCTGGTTCTACGGTGGGGAAAGCCCGTCGTATTCATGCCCTACGTCGGAGGTGTTGGGAACTATTGGAGTCGTATCGTCGCCGTCGCACAAGCGGACTATGAAGGCTTCGATCTTCGACAGGTCGCCGCAGTCACAGCTTGATTCGAACCCGCACCACCATCCCGGTAGCGGCGCGCACCTGCCGGTGCAGTCTTTCCCGACAGCTCCCACCTCCGCCACCGTGGCATCACGGCGGCCTGAGCCAGGACGGCAACCGGGCCATCGCACTCCGACGTACCGCCAGCCAACAACCCGCCCGTCAAGTTGAGGGCACCGTCGAGCTCGATACGGACTACTACGACCGCGGCATCCAAGCCCGCCACGCCGCCCACGGTCAACTCACGGATGCCACCAACATCCTCGACGGCATCGAAGACCAAGCCGACAAAATTCTCGCTGACCTGCTTCGCATCCTCGACGACATCCGTACCGAACCGCGAGACTGATCGCCACTTCACACCGACGGGTGCGGCTCCATCGCGTCTGCCGGACATGGTTCGCGGATACGAGGGCGTCAAACTCGGCAACGCCGACCCCAACCGTGCCCGTCTCGTCGAACTCGGATCGATCGGACCGAGTAGGCAGTCAGCGCGCTGCCACCGCGCTATCGTCAGACGCTTTGGGCGCAAGCGAGGGCGGCGGTATCTAGAATGGGGTAGTCGCATGCAAGGAGACCCCATGGGCAGGTGTTGGTCAGCCCGAACTGCGCGCATCGACGAAGCGGCCACGACGCGCTGAGGGGCCAGCCATGCCGGACGACGCCACCGAGCACACCCAACGCCAAGTCGACGCCGACATCCTCGCGGAATTAGCAGCCGAGGGGTTCGACGACGCGTGCATCGCCGGCCGCGGCGGCTTCGGCATCGTCTACCGATGCCGGCAACCCGCCCTCGACCGGTTGGTCGCCGTGAAAGTTCTGAGCCCGGATCCGGACCACATGGATCGCGCGCGCTTTCTGCGCGAGCAGCAGGCCATGGGCAGATTGTCCGGGCACCCGAACATCGTCCACGTCCTGCAAGCCGGGATCACCTACACCGGACGCCCCTACATCGTGATGCCGTTTCACCGCCGCGACTCCCTCGACTCCTGGATCATCCACCACGGAGCGTTGACGACCGCCGAGGCGCTGGCGATCGGTGTCAAGCTCGCCGGTGCCCTCGAAACCGCGCACCGCGGGGGAGTGCTGCATCGCGACATCAAACCGGCCAACATTCTGCTGACCGAGTACGGCGAACCGCAGTTGACCGACTTCGGTATCGCCCGGATCACCGGTGGTGAGGAGACCACCCGGGGTCTGGTGGCCGGATCTCCCGCCTACACCGCCCCGGAACTGCTCAGCGGGTCGGACGCGTCGACCGCCAGCGACGTCTACGGGCTCGGTGCCACACTGTTCACCGCGCTGGCGGGCCGCCCGGCGTATGCCCGGCGCCGGGGGGAACAGGTCTTCGCGCAGCTGCTGCGTATCGGCTCGGACCCGCTGCCCGATCTTCGGGATCAGGGTGTCCCCGACGCGGTCTGCACGGTGATCGAGTCGGCGATGGCCCGGGACCCCGCGGACCGGCCCACCACCGCTGCGGAGCTGGGCGGGGCACTGAGGCGGGCGGGGGAACAGATCGGTCTCGCTCTGGCGAATATTCCGCTTCCGATCGTCGGTGACGAGGACCGTCCCTTCCGGCCCACCGGCGAGATGCAGGTCGGTGGGTCGGATTACCTTCGATACCGAACCGGCAGCGGTCCCCGGCGGGAGTCGGCGCCGCCGCCGAGCGCGTCGACCAAGTTCCGTCCGCCGGTCACGCCGGGTGCGGCGGTGGCACGCACGCACCTGCTCGACCGCCTGCGCCGCAGCGGTCGTCCTCGCCTGGTGCTCATTCACGCGCCCGCCGGGTTCGGTAAGAGCACCCTGGCTGCCCAACGCCTGGAGGTACTGCGGGGGGAGGGGGTGGCGACGGCCTGGTTGACGATCGACAACGACGACAACACCCTCATCTGGTTCCTTACCCATCTGATCGAGTCCATTGCCGTCGCACAACCGGGTCTTGGCCGGGAATTGGTGCGCGAACTCGAGGTCCACGGCGTCGGCCGCGAGCGGTATGTGCTCACCTCGTTGATCGACAAGCTCCACTCCACCGACCAACATGTCGCCCTCGTGATCGACGACTGGCACCGGGTGAGCAACGACGACACGCGGGCCGCGCTGGCGTTCCTGCTCGAACACGGTTGTCACCACCTGCACCTGATCGTCACCAGCCGCACCCGGCTCGGCCTTCCCCTCAGTCGGATGAGTGTGCACAACGAACTCATCGAAATAGACTCCGCAGCACTGCGGTTCGATGTTCGGGAGTCGACACAGCTGCTGGTCGACCGCTCCGGACTCGTGCTGGGCGAACCCGATATCGTCGAACTCGAACAGTCGACGGACGGGTGGGCGGCGGCACTGCAACTGGTCTCGTTGGCACTGCGCGATCACCCGCACCCCCGCGAGCTGATCGATCATCTGTCCGGAGGAAACCGGGCCATCGGCGAGTACCTCGCCGAGAACGTCCTCGGTAGTCTCGATCGACGCACACTCGACTTCGTGCTCACCACCTCGATCACGGAGAAGACGTGTGGCAGCCTGGCGCGCGCACTGACCGGCGGCCAGGAAGGGCAAGCGGCACTCGAGGACGTCGAGGCACGTGATCTGTTCCTGCGTCGCCTCGACGAGGAGGGGGAGTGGTTCCGTTATCACCACCTGTTCGCCGAGTTCCTCCAGCGCCGCCTCGCGCGCGAGGACCCCGATCGCGTGGTCGAGCTCCATCGGAAAGCAGGGGGGTGGTTCGCGGGCCGGGGTCTTCGCAGCCAGGCGGTCGACCACTATCTCCGCGCAGGTGACGGGCACGACGCCGCCGCACTCGTCGAGAGTGCTGCGGTGGAGCTGCTCGAGCAGTCGCAGATGGGAACGCTGCTCGGTCTCGCCGCGAAACTGCCGGCGCAAAGCACCACCGATCGCCCCCGGCTGCAGATCGCACTCGCGTGGGCGCACGCATTGCTGCATCATCCCCGTGACGCCGAGCAATGTCTGTCCGTCGCGGAGGCAGCACTGGCCGGCGGGGGCGAGGACAGCGCGGCAGCGGATATGCGCGTCGAGGCCGCCTTCATCCACGCCACGATCACCGTCTTCGACGACGAGATCGACGGAATCGACGAGGCCGTCGAGGGATGCCTGGCGCGGGCGAGCACACTGCGCCCCTGGGTCTTGTCCGGAGCGGCAGATGCCGCGTCGTTCCGCGCCATCTACCGCTTCGACTTCGACGACGCTCGGCGCTGGCAGAAGTGGGCGCTGCCCTTCCACCGGCGCTCCACCGGCCCCTTCAGTGTCATGTATGGATACTGCATGGCCGGGATCGCCGCACGAGAACAGCTCGATCTGCCGGCCGCGGAGGCGAGTTTCCGGCACGCCATGGAGGTGGCGGCCGAAGCGGAAGAGGGTGTCGGCTACGGCACCCGGCTGACCGCCGCCCTGCTCGGTGACCTGCTCTACGACCAGGGACACCTCACCGAGGCCGACCATCTCCTCGACCGCAGTCACACCTTGGGCGCCGAGGGCGGCACCGTCGACTTCATGCTCGCCACCTACGGAACGGGAGCACGACTGAAACGCGTACTCGGGCAGCACGACGCGGCGACGGCGCGCCTGGACGAGGGTGCCCGGCTGGCGCACCAACTGCGGCTGCCCCGGTTGGCAGCGCGGATCGCCAACGAACGAATCCGGACCGGGACCGGACACGCGCCCTCCAATTTCCCGGTCATGGACGCCACGGGCGCGACGCTCCTCGCTGGCGGGAAGAAGATCGACGGCCTCGGCGACGGCGCCGGTGAGAACCGGCAGCAACTCGACCGGGACAACGGAATCGCGGTCATCACCACGGAAATGGTGGAGGACTCGGTGATTCGTGAGGCACTGGCGGCACAGAACGAAGCGCAGGACTTCGCGATGGTCTACGACAGGGCGCACGCGCTGGTCAAGTCGATCGATCGACGGGTCCGTCCGCGAGCCTTCCTCAACGCCGCCCTGCTCGAGGTGGAAGTCTTGGCCGCCGCAGGACGAGACGACGCCGCGCTGACGGAACTGATTCCGCTCGTCGAGCAGTGCGCTCGTCTCGGGCTTGTACGGCCGGTTCTCGATACCGGATTCGCGGTGAGCCGGTTGGCACGAAGTCTCCGCACGCACCTACACAGACACGCCGACGCTACCGCGTCCACCGTCCTGGACGAGTATCTCGCCGACCTGGAGAAACAACCGACCTGACCAAGACATCCAGGTGTCCTCTTCCAAATGATCCGAGGCAGCGCCATCCCGTCCGAGGCACGTGCAAAGGTTCTGCCACCAAGACAAGGCATGCCATGGCTTGAACTGGGCATTTGTTGGACTTCGCTCCTCGTCCGGCGGGCGGCTACCTCAAAATGGCAGAAAATCAACGTGTCGCGCCGAAGGGGGCAGCGCCGTGCCGCTTGTCTACGAACGAGGCGGAGCAGACGCTCGCGAAGTATGACCGACCGGATCGCCGCGAGGTCGACGGCGTTCGGCCGGCCCTGCAGGGGCCCGCCACACGCTCGTGGGTCGGCCGGCAAACGCGTGCACCGCCATCACGTCCCCCGTGGCGGCCTCGGCGAGCGCGGCGACCGGCGACGACGTGGCCGGCACCTCGGCGTCAGTCACGCGATCGTGGCGAACTCACCGAGGACCAAGCCCCGAACCTCGTTCGGTCCCTCGTCGGCGCCGGCATCGACACCACAGCTCGCCAACACCCTCTACCTCTTGATCACGAACCAGGGCCAGTGGGCGCTGCTGCGCGAACAGCCGAATCTGGGCAAGGTCGCCTTCGACGAGTCGCTGTGGCACGTCCACCGTGCGTCATATCTTCCGTACCCCGATGCTGGACACCGATATCGCAGGCATCCCGGTGTCGGAGGGCCAGAAGATCATGTTCGTTCTCGGCGCGGCGAACCAGGACCCCGAACGCTGGGGTGAGAACGCGAGCGCGTACGACATCACCCGCGACGCCGGCGGGCACGTCGCACTGGGACGTGGAATCCACCCGTGTGTGGGAGCACCGCTGGCGCGGCTCGAAACGGATGTTCTCCTGTCCACCTTCGCGCGGAGGGGCAAGGCTCGACCTGCTTTCGCCGCCGAAGCCTTACAGCTTCGAAGTCCACGAAGCGGTCCCAGACCTTCCTTCCTTCGAGCTGTCGACGACACAGTGTTCGAGCTCGGGCGGACAGGGATCCGTGAGCCGGTATACCGGCTCACGGATCCTCGCGTCGGCTGACCCACCGCACCATGGGCGACTTGGGGGGTCTGCGAAGAGGTCCCGCTGCGGCTACCGTCGACGAGATGAGCGGCTGGACCGCGCAGGTTTGGTGGTGGCCGGATTTACCACCATCGAGAGCTGTTCTCGGATCGCGGGCGCGAATGCTCGTAGGGCCCGGAGCCCGAGGATGCGCTCGACTTCTCTGGAGAACTGGGGAACGCTCATTCCGAAGTTGACCCAGATCTCGTCGGCGGGAGTACCTCCGTACGGGGCCCACCGCTGGGCTGCCTCGAGTATCCCGCGATCTTCATGGGTCAGATCGAGCGCATCGAGACAAATGGGGTGTCCACCCTTGATGCCGCGTATCGGTGTGCGGCGTTCACGTCGTTGCGGGGTGGTGTTGACCGCGGGTGTCATCGTGCGGCACGGGGACGAAGCGCAAGTGCAGCGTGGGTGATCACCAGCAGTAGACCGATGATCATCAGGTAGCCGCCCACGCGGATGTTGGGCACATTGCTGAAGAACGCGCTCCACGACAGGGGTCCCTTGACCGCGAACACGGTGATGACAAGGGTGAACACGGCGACGGCGAGTTCAATTAGGGTGGTGACGCGGGTCCGGATGAGGGTCGCGGCGACAGCAGAGATCGCGGTGAGCACCACCAAAGCCCAACCCAGCCAGGCGAAGTACTCGCGCTGCACACCTGACGTGCTTTCCGCGGTCGCGGTCTGCAGGTCGCTGAAGTTCGAGTGCATCTCCGGTAGTGGGATTGCCGGATTGGCGGGGCTGTACACCCAGGTGGGGCCGAGGAGGCTGACGATGAGGAAGAGTACTGCGACGGCGGCGAGCGCCCAGGGGACGATGCGGTCCAGGCGGGTGGTGGTGTGTTCTTCGACGGGTGTGGTCATGACTTCTCCTCGGGTTGATGGAAAGGTGGGCTCTTTTACGTGTGGGGGCGGGTGTAGTTCGCCCGGGTCGTGACTGGTTGATGCCCTCGGTGCGTGTTCGCCCCTCAGGCAACGCGCATGGCCTCGCCCGGATCCGTTCGCTGGGCCCGGCCTGGTAATGGTCATGCGCGATGGACCAGTCCGGATGGGTAGTGGCCGAATGTGGTTCTTAGGGGCATGGTTGGTTGGTTGGTGGTAGGGGCGACATGTGGGGTGACCTTTCTTCTCGCTCGGTCAGAGTCGGGTGGGTGATCAGATGAGGGTGGGATCGGGTTCGAGGTCGAGGAGGTGTCGGCCGAGGATTTGCATGGCGGAGTCGGTGTTGAAGTGGGTGTGTCCGCCGACGGAGTGGAGGTCGCGCCAGAATCGTTGGAGAACATCCTTTTCGTAGTAAATGCTGGCGCCGGCGCCTTCTATGATGTGTTCGGCGATGCGGACGGCTTCGTGGCCGACGTAGGCGTCGTCTACGCGCCACCACATGGCGAGGTCGGGGTCGATGGTGCGGTTGTCGCGGACGTGGTCGGCGACGTCTTGCCAGCGTTTTTCGATCAGGGCGACCATGGCGCGGGTGCGCATGGCGGCTTCGGCGAGGCGGACCTGGGACAGGGCCGAGTTTTTGAGGGGGACACCGGAGAGTGCTGCTTTGCGGGTGGCGAGTTGGGTGCGGAACAGTTCGACGGCGGCTTCGGCGCCGCCGACGGCGACGGGGGCGAAGATGATGGGGAAGATGACCAGGAACGGCAGGGTGTAGAGGGGGTTGTCGTAGAGGGGGCCGTCGGTGGGCTCGACGGCCAGGCCGGGGCCGCCGAGTCGGTAGTCGGGGATGAAGATGTTGTCGACGGTGAAGTCGTGGCTGCCGCTGCCGCGCATGCCCGATACGCGCCAGGTGTCGTCGATGGTGAAGTCTGATTTGGGGATCAGGGCCCAGTAGGGTGCGTGTTCGCCGGAGTCGGCGACGGGGACCTTGATCAGGGCCATCACCCAGTCTGCGGCGGTGATACCGCTGGCAAAGCGCCAGCGGCCGCTGAGGGTGTAGCCGCCGTCGGTGGGTTGTGCGATGCCGTCGTCGAACAGTGCGGTTGCTGAGGACACGATGGCATCAGGGCCCAGTTCGCCCCAGATCTCATCCTGGACGCGTTTGTCGAACTTGGTGATGACGAAGCTGTGAGCGCTGGCCAGGCCAGCGACCCAGCCGGCGCTCATGTCGGCGGTCGACAGCAGCCGCAACGCTTGCAGCCAGTCATAGACGTCGTGCTCGAGTCCGCCGTAAACCTTGGGGACCAGGGCGCGAACCAGGCCGAGTTCTTTGATCAACTCGATGGTTTCGGGGGTTTGTTGCCGGGCGTTCTCGGTAGCGCGGGCACGGGCGCGCACGTCATCGAGGTGCGGACGAACCGCGTCGGTCAACGACACGACATCCACACGCTCAGCTGATTGGATGCTCATGGGGTTCTCTCTTTTCTGCAGGTGCTGGATGGTTGTTAAAATTGACTCGGGTTGCATCGGCCCGACTCCGACTGTGGGTGTCAGAAGCCGAGGTCGCCCTTCTGTGCGTTGGAGTTCGAGGGCTCGGAAGCTGCCGGTGTAGAAGACGAGTGGGCGTCCGTCGTCGTACCAGAGTGCGAGCATGTCGACGGACGTCATCCGAACGGTAGGCGCAGAACCGGTAGTGCGTGTGTCGCTGCGAACTGCTGGGCCTCGTCGGCTTCCATCATGCCGGTGGGGTTGCGGAGCCCGACCAGCTCGGTGACGACGGCTGCGGCGCCGAGGCCGGACAGTGATGCCGTCTGCATGGCGATGCCGCTTACCGTCGTGAACTCAGACGTCCCGTCGACCGCGGTGACCATCATGTGGCCGGGCCGTACGAGATCGGCTGCCACAGACGTGCTGTCGGCGAGAATGCGAGCGGTGAGCGACCTGTCCACGGCCGAGATCCCGGTGGTGATCCCCGCCGCGGCATCGACGGCCACGCACATCCGTTCCTTCGCCGAGAACGATGCGTCCATGGACGGGATCATGAGCTCTTCGGCGCGAGAGTACGGCAGTACCGTGCGAAGAAGGCCCGATCCGTGCCGGATGGCGAATGCCGTGGTTGCGGTGCTCGCCAACAACGCAGCGTAGAAGAGGGACGACTGGCCGCCGAAGACCACCACGACACTTCCACCTGCAGCCAGGGTCCGTCGCACGGACGAGTCGACGCTGATCCGGCTGTGCCTACTCGAGGTGTCGGCCTCGGGTAGCAGGGGGCTCATCCGAGCCTCCGGAATGCCGACCCGTGGAACACCAGCGGCTCTGAAGCGCGGTCGGCGTCGTGATCGTGGACTCGCAGGATGATCACCTCGTGATCGCCGGCATCGTGCTCGTCGAAGACCGAGCACTGCATCCAGGCAGCTGCGCCTTCGAACAGGACGGCACCGGATTTGATGCGCACTAGTTCCACACCCTCGAACCGACCGGCACGATTCCTCGACGACAGCTGGCGGCACAGGACATCCTGGTCGCTGCTGAGGACGGAGACGCCGAGTCGCGGCGCCGACCTCAGCAATGGCCATGTCTGGGAGGATCGTTGCACGGCGAGCAGCACCAGGGGCGGCTCGAATGACACCCCGACGGTGAACGACGACGAGATCAACACTTGAGGAGTCCCGTCGACCTCCGCACACAGCGCAGCTACGCCGGAAGGGTAGTGCCCGAACGTGCTCTTGAGAGTCACCGTTCCGGGAGTCGACTGTTCGAGTGACATGGCTGTGGCTCTTTCCTGCGTCGGTCTCGACGCATATCGCGATGGTCAGATGAGGGTGGGTCGGGTTCGAGGTCGAGGAGGTGTCGGCCGAGAACTTGCATGGCGGAGGCGGTGTGAAAGTGGGTGTGCTCGCTGACAGGGTGTAGGTCGCGCCAGAGCGTTGGAGGAGGTCTCTTTGCCACTGGGTTGGTTTGTCGCCCCTTGTTTGTCTTGTGATCTGGAACACTATCGGCGGGGGTGTGAGTGGGCCATGACCGATGGCGCACGAATGGCTGACTCTCGCTGCACACCGGCGCGACGTGCATCGATGTGAGACAACCATCCGTCTGCCCGAACGCCGCCGGATATTTTCTGTGCATGCGTGCGATGACCGGCGGTGGCAGTGTGCGAATCCCTGAACGACCCCGCTCGGGGTCGCGGAACGGGGCGCGTGCGTCCCGTGCGTCCTCCACGGAACATGTGCGGGGGCAGGAATACGCCGACCAGCGTGCCACTTTCCACGCGGTTCACATTCGTGGGTTGGTGTCCGTCAGTTGACGGACCTGTAATCTGGGTCACTGAAGGGGTAAGGGTGGAGTAAGGGCATGACAGATGACGCACGTGATGGTGACTCCGGCTCTGAACGCTCGACGATTGCCGAGCATGTGAGCACAGACGAGTACACGGCGAGCGAGAGCCGGTTGGAGTACGTCAACGCCCTCGCCTCAAACTACTGCGAACTGGGCGTCGACTGGCCTCGTGCCAAAGAGGGGTTCGCTGCCGATCTCTCCTCGCGGACCATCGGCGATCTGTCCGTCAGCACGCTGCGCGCTGATCCCCACAAGGTGTCCCGCACGCCGACGATGGTGGCAGCAGATCCCACCGATGACTACATGCTCGCCCTCATCACCCGGGGTGCGACGACGGTGTATCACAACGAGCACCGCTCGCAACTCGGGCCCGGGTCGTTCGTCCTGTTCGATACGACGACTCCGTGGGTCGTCGACGCCCCTACCGAGTTCGAGCAGATCGTGGTTCGTACACCGCGTGCGCTGCTCGATTCTCACATGCCGATTCTCGTGATGAATGATTTTGTTGGCCAATCGATCTCGTCCCAAACCGCGATCGGCAGACTCGCGACCCGGTTGCTGTCCGACATCGCCTACATTGATGAATCGTTGTCGGAGTCGGCCTCGGCCTCCATCTCTTCGGCGGTGATGGACCTCCTTGTCACTGCGGTCAGCGAGTCCACCACGCCGCTGCGAGGTATCGCCCGGGTGCATGCCGAGGACCTGCAGACCGTTCAGCGAATCATGCAGCAGCACCTGCACGATCCCGACCTTTCGATTACGCAGACCGCAGCCGAGGCTCAGATGTCGGTACGACACGTCCACAAGCTGTTCAGCGCAGCTAATACGACGCCACTGCGCTGGCTGTATCAGCAGCGTCTGGGGCGTGCGCGCAAACTACTCCTGCGGACTCCGCTGACCGTCACCGAGATCAGCCACCAGGTAGGGTTTCGCGACGTTGCACATTTCAGCCGCACATTTCGCAACCAGTTCGGTGCGAGTCCGGCGCAGTACCGTGCCGCCGCACGCGGGCAACCGACCCCAGTCGGGTCGGAGAACGACTGACCGCTCGAACGGCAGCGACACGACATCTGCGAGCTGCCGCCCGTCAAATCGGCCCGGCGATGAGATCGCCTGTCCGCGTTATTCCTTCGTAAGCCAGTCAGCGGATCGCCGACAATCGGCGGGGTCCACAGGGCCCATTGTGGCCGACGACGGCCCGGTAGCGCACATCGACGCCGCCCGCCGTCCGGCCCGGTGTAGCGGGCCGAGCAGCGGGCGGACGACGTTCAACCGATCGCTTCTTGTCGCCGCCGGGTTGTCCGCTCGGGCGAGGAGCCGCGACGCGACCCTGTTGTTCAGGTGTCGTGGTTCGGCGTGGTTGTGGGCGTGTGGTTTAGACGAATTGGGTGGTGTTGGGCTGGAGTTCGCAGAGTTCGCGTGCGTAGACCTCGTAGAGGGGTCGGGTGTTGAGGAAGGCGTGGCGGGTGCCGACGTTAATGTCGCGCCAGTACTGCTGGAGGCGGCTTGCGGATGCGAAGGCGCCGCCGCCGGCGATGGACATGAGGATGTCGGCGGCTTTACGGAGGTTTTCGGCGGCGTGGGCGGCGTCGGCTCGGCAGCGGGCGCGTGTGACGCGGTCGAGGGGGTGTTCGGTGGTGGTTTCGTCGAGTTCACCGGCGCCTCGGCGGACGTGTAGGGCGGCGGTGTCGATCATCATGGCGGATTCGCCGAGTGCGGCGACGAGGACTGCGGAGTCGGCTTGGGTGGCGAAGTCGAAGTAGGAGGGGCCGCGCTTGTGGATGTCGTTGGCGATCATGGCGTGGAGTTCGCGGGCTGCGCCCAGGGGCGGTCCCATGAGTCCGATGCTGAAGAAGGGTGCGAACGGGATGCGGTCGACGGGCTCGTCGCCGGGGTGGAACTCGGCTTCGCGGGCGAGGCGTTCGGGCACGCTGACCACGAACTGTGCGGGGACGAAGACGTCTTCTGCGACAACGGTGTTGGAGCCAGTTCCGCGCATGCCGACGACATGCCAGGTGTCTTTGATGGTCAGGTTCTCCATCGGCATGAAAATCTGGCCGAAGTCGATCGGGTTGCCCAGTTCGTCGACGATGGTGGCGCCGCCCATAAACCAGGAAGAGTGCAGGGAGCCGCTGGCAAAGCCCCAGGATCCGGAGACGCGGTAGCCGCCGTCGACCTTGGTCGCGGTGCCGTGGGGTGCGGTGACGCCGCAGACCAATGCGTCGGGTGCGCTGTCGTAGATGGCTTGGGCGCCTTCGGGGGAGAGGTAGGCCCCGACGAAGGCGGTGATGTCGCCGACGAGGGTGTAGACCCAGGCGGTGGATGCGCAGCCGCGGGCGAGTTCTGCGGCGAGGGCGATCTGGCCGATGGCGCCGCCGCCGTATCCGCCGAAGCGCGTGGGGACCATGTACTTGAAGAAGCCGGCCTCGATCATCTCGGCGATGGTCTCGTCGGGGACTCGGCGTTCGTTCTCGGTTTGGGCGGCGCGTTGCATCAGGCGCGGCTTCATCTCTTGCGCGGCGGCCAGGAGTCGGTCGAACTGGTCGTCGGTGGCGGTTGAGGAGCCGTTGAGGACGGAGCTGGTCATGGGGGTGCCTCTCGTTGTGGCGGGGGATTTCGAGGTATTCGTCTGGGTGCAACTGGGTGTTGGTTTGTCGGCCCTTGTTTGTCTTGTGATCTGGGACACTATCGATGGGCGCGAGAGTGGGCCATGACTGATGGCGCACAAATGGCTGACTCTCGCTGCACTTCTCCGGCGGAGGGCCGGCCGGCGCGATCAGCCGACTCATTCCTCGATTGTGCCGGGCTCAGAAGATGGTGTTCCTGGCCCGCTACCTGCGCTCGCGCGGGTTGCAACGCGAGGTCAACGACGGCCTGAACGTGATCGAGTCTGGAATCGTGCCAACTCGATCATCTTCTACGGCAAGAACGCCGAGCTGGCCTCCAACCGTCGCGACGAGCAGGAGATGAGCGTGCTCTGCCTGCGGATCTGCCAGGCCGCCATGGTCTATGTCAACGTCCTGATGATTCAGGACGTCCTGGCCGACCCGGACTGGGTCGGCGTACTCACCGCCGAGGACGAGCGGGGCCTGACCCCGCTCTTCTGGTCGCACGTGCTGCCCTACGGCGAGGTCAAACTCAACATGAACACCCGACTCGCGTTGAGTGAGATTCCGCCGTCCGGTTGAGGATCGATGACCGGCACTCGATCGTTGATGGAGATGCATCCAGGGAGCTGGTGTGGCACCAACCTCGCTCGGTTTGTACCTGGTGGCACGATCCTTACCGGCACCCCAGGTACCGCGGCCGGGTCGAAGGAACAGAGGATGCACCCTCCGAACTCCGACTGCTGGAAACGCAAGGTCCATCCGCCCAATTGTCGATACTCGCGAGAATAAGCCGGGCCGGGCGGGTGTCGCGGACTTGTTCAATCGGTGTTTACACGCGTGCCGAGGGATGCTCACACCCACTCAGGCCGACACCCTTCGCTGGGCCCCCGCCAGGTGCTCATAAACCCCCGAACCGAAATTTTGCTAGATAATCGTCAATATGTAGCAAAATGAGGGGCGTGCGGAGCGCGTCCCACCGCCACCGAGAGGAGCTCGACTCGTGACGACTCCCCTCGCCGTCGCCTTCGAATCGTTCATGACCTGGCGTCGGGGCGGCACCCTGTCCGCGCACACCGCCGAGGCCTACCGGCACGACTTCACCGGGATCGCCGTGGCGCTCGCGGCCGACACCGGGAACCCGGTCGAAGAGTTGACCGTGGCCGTGCTCGACAAGACGCATCTGCGCCACGCGTTCGGCCGGTTCGCCGAGACCCGGGCGCCGGCGACCGTGCGCCGGTGCTGGTCGACGTGGAACACCCTGTGCAGCTTCCGCCGTAGGCGGACGGAACTTCGTCATCGGTACCGGCGGGGTCGGCGAAGGGCGCACCGAGTAGGCCCGGCGATGCGGCGATGCGGCGTCCGCCTGAGTGGCGTCCACATCCCGTTCCGGGGGCTCGGCGGCCCGTGGCGCGGGCATCTGCATGTCGTCAACGACGAGACCGTGCCGGCTCTCGATCTCGCGCAACTGGTCGCCGAATGCGGCGGCGTCGGCGGGACGGACCTCCACCTCGCGGGTCATTGCACGTTCGACCGCTGCGCAGACGTCGTCCGGGATACCCGAGCCACGAAGGTCGGGGATCGGCGCCGACGAGATACGCAGGAACTGGGCAACCACCTGCTCGCCGCTGTGCCGTTCGAACGCGGCGTGGCCGGTGAGTGCGCAGAACAGCGTCGATCCGAGGCTGTAGACGTCGGAGGCGGCGGTCGGGGGCCTGCCCTCCAGGACCTCGGGTGCGGTGAAGGCTGGCGAGCCCGTGATCGACCCCGCCGTGGTCTCGAATCCGCCCGGGATCCGCGCGATGCCGAAGTCGGTAAGTTGAGGCTCGTCGTAGTCGGTGAGCAGGATGTTCGCCGGTTTGACATCACGGTGCAGGGTGCCGCCGCGGTGAGCGGTCTCGAGAGCTCCCGCGACCTTGACGCCGAGCCGCAAAACCTGCGCCCACTCCAGTGGGCCGCCCCGGCGGATCCGTGTCTCCAGGGATCCGTGCGAGTGATACGGCATCACCAGGAAGGGGCGGCCCCTACCTGTGACGCCCACCTGATAGAGGTCCACGATGTTCGGGTGCCCGGACATGCGGCCCATCGCCCGTTGTTCCCGCACGAAGCGGGCCAGGTTCTCGGGATCGAGATTCGACGTCAGGACTTTGACGGCCACTGTGCGGTCGAGATCGCTCTGTAGGCAGCGATAAACGACCCCGAAACCCCCACGTCCGATCTCCACGGCCTCGTCGAGCCCGGCCGCGGCCAACTCGACCACGACGTCCGGCTCGCGCTGCGTGGCCCACGGGTCGTCCGCCATAGGCCTGCACCACCTCTGACATGCCCCATTCAGATTAGTCCGGAAGCGGTTGACGATATCTGCAGTTGGGTTCGGAGGCGTCGGAAGGATCGGCAGGTTGGCCCGTCACTGTTGTCTCAACGTCAACCTGGTGGTACCGCCTATCCTCGATTGCAGACGTTGAACGTGCACATAGCAATTGTGTTGTGCGACCTTCTCGCTGGTCCCGCCATATACCAGAGGAAAGGCGACCCTCTCCGTCGAAGGCAAGCGCTGCGCTCTCACGGAAGTATCGGTAAGACTCCTCAAGTAAATAATACTGATTTCGAAGAGTAACCATGGTGCTCATGAACCCCCGTACCGAATTTTGCTAGATAACCAGTAATATATAGCAAAATGAGGGGCGTGCGGAGCGCTTCCCCCCGCCACCGAGAGGAGCTCGACTGGTGCCGACTGCCCTCGACGTCTCCTTCGAATCGTTCATGACGTGGCGCCGGGGCGGCACCCTGTCCGCCCACACCGCCGAGGCCTACCGGCACGACTTCACCGGGATCGCCGAGGCGCTCGCGGCCGACACCGGGACGCCGGTCGCACACTTGACCGTGGCCGTGCTCGACAAGACGCATCTGCGCCGCGCGTTCGGCCGGTTCGCCGCAACCCGGGCGCCGGCCACGGTGCGCCGGTGCTGGTCGACGTGGAACACCTTGTGCAGTTTCTGGTGTACCGAGGATCTCCTCGAGGCCAACCCGATGCCGACGGTGTTGCGGCCGGCGATGCCGAAACGTCAACCCTCGGCGTTCGATCCCGATGCCGTCGCCCGCCTGATCGCCGCGGTCGGCGACCCGCAGGACACGCATACGCGGGCCTGGCCGGAACGCGACCTCGCGATCGTCCTGACCGCTTTGCTGACCGGCTGCCGGCTCTCGGAGCTCGTGGGCCTGGACCTGCGTGACCTGCGGGCGGTGGAGGACGACGCCGGCGCCAAGGCGGTGCGGTTGCACGGCAAGGGCGGCAAGGACCGCACCGTCACGATCGAAGTCGGCCTGGTCGAGGTGCTCGGTCACTACCTCGCCTCCCGCGCTCTGCGGTTCCCGCACACCGGCCGGGTGCGTGCGCGCGCCGACTCCGATCCCTGGGCCCGCTTCCGGGCCACCGATCCCCTCTTCGTCGGCCCGGACGGGGAGCGGATCACCCGGTCCCTGGTGCAGTACCGCATCAAACGCGCCTACACTCGGGCCGGCATCGACGACCAAAAGGTTCGCGGGGCGTTGGTGCACCAACTTCGGCACACGTTCGCGACCACACTCGCCGACCGTGGGGTGTCGGTCTACGAGTTGCGCCAGCTCCTCGGGCACGCCTCGATCCAGACCACCAGCCGCTACACCGCAGCCGCCGGTCAGGACACCCGGGAGGCCGCCAGAGCCAACCCGGTCTACCGGATGCTCGACCAGGCCCCGCCCGCGGCGCGAGACTAAAAGTGGCCTGCCGGTGCGAACGCCCGGCAGGCACCGACCGGCTCGGTCGCGGCCGGCGTGCAGAACTTTCGGTCACCGCGTCCTTCTCGGCCTGGATACCACACAGTCCCGGGTACTACTCCCCATCCTCGGGCAGTGGTCGAGTACGCATCCCCGCCTCCGCCCGGGCTGGCGTTCCGCTTCGGCGGGAGCGTCGGCCAGAAGCACCGCCGCCGCCGGCCGGAAGGTCCGCCGATGCCGAGATGTTCGGCGTCGGAGCGCAGCTGGTTCCGATCTTCGCCGGTGCCGGGTCTGACGTTTTTAGTGTCCGGCCTGAGCGTGCGCGCGACGGGCCGCCTCGATCAGGGCTTCGGCGGCTCGTTCGGCGCGCTTCGAGTCGGTACGGCTGGTCGGGGTATCGGTGTAACCGGACCGTGTCTTGAGGCCGAGCAGCACGCTGAGGTGTCTCGCCGTGGCCGGGTCGACGGACCCGAGCAGCGTGACGGCATCCTTGGGGTCCTCGCCCTGCGCATGCTTACCCAGTCGCGCGCAACAGATGACATCCGATGCCGCGATGCCCGCGTGCACCCACAATGTTACGACCGCATCATCGACACCGTCCGGGTCGTCGGCGAAGTCGCGACCGATCTCGGCCAGATGAAAGAACTGTTCGGCTTTTCTCAGCCGCCCCCGACGGACCGCCTGGTCACACGGCCGTGTCCGCCCCACTATCGGTTCCCCTGCCGCAGCAGACGGGTGAAACCGGCGCGGGAACCGGCCACCGTCAGCCCCTCCTTCGCCACATCCGACAGGACCGGTTCGTCCGCGCCGCGGCCGGCGATCTCACTTTCGGTGAACTGCAGATCCCGCGCGTCGTTGCCGGTCCATCTGGTCACCGCGGTCATCAGCTCCGCCACCTGCTCGTCCCACACCTCGCCTGCGCCCTCGTCCGGCCGGACCAGAAAGATGTCGATGTCACTGTCGATCGTCATCGTTCCGCGGGCCGCGGACCCGAACACGGCGGCATACCTCGGGGGAATCTCCCAGCCGGCCAACCGCGCCTCCAGCCTGCGCAGGAACTCCCCGGACAAATCGGCGAGGCCCATGACATGGGGAAAGGCCAGGTGCTCACGATTGAGCTGGTACACGAACGCGTTGCCCACTCTCGACGAGAGCACCGTGCCCTGCTTACTCAAGCGTTGCAACACCTTCCGTATCCCCTCCTCCGAGTGGCGGTGCAGCACGCGGTGCAACTGGCCGGTCGTGAACGTCGCCTCGGATGCGGTCGCCAGCGCGGCGAGCACCTCACCGTCGAGCGTGGGTGTCACCGTCTGCAGCGGCCGGGTCAGATCCATGATTCCGTTCCCTGGGTGGTCACATTACCCGCACTATTGTACGCCTACCCGTACTATAGTACGGGTGAATCGAGAAATCGCGCACGTCGCGGAGTGGCATCGCACGTGGCCGGCTCTGGGATCGGAACGGGCGACCCCGTATCGACCGCCATCCCGTTTGCGATGCCAACGCGTGAATACCAGGGCTTGTGTGGAGTCCGCGCGGTGGTGATGGTGGGCTGGTGATCGTCGTGCTGAGCGGAGGCGCGGATCGCGGATGCCGAATCCACTCTCCCCGGGCGTCCTGGCGCGGCACACTCCTGAAGACATCTGACCGGAGACGGGAGCACAGCATGGCTACGCAGAAGATTTTGATCATCGTCACCAACGTCGGCGAGTACGAGAAGGTCGGCTATCGCACCGGGCTCTGGCTCGGCGAGCTGACACACTTTTATGACTACGTCACCGACAACGGATACGCGGTGGACATCGCCAGTCCCTCCGGTGGCTATGTGCCGATCGATCCCGAAAGCCTGGCGCACGATGTGCTTGGCGAACTCGGCACCGACAAGCGTTACCACGATCGCGAGTTCATGGACCTCCTGGGCAACACCCGGAAGGTCGCCGAGGTGAACGTCGAGGATTACGACGCCATCTACTTCACCGGTGGGCACGGCGTGATGTTCGATTTCCGCGGCGACGAGCTCGGTGCGCTGACGGCACGGTTCTTCGAGACCGATCGCTTCGTCTCCGCCGTGTGCCATGGTCCGGCTGGACTGCTCAACGTCCCCCTGAGCACGGGCGAACCCTTGGTCAAGAACAAGAATGTCACCGGGTTCTCCTGGCCGGAAGAGGAAGCGGCGCATCGCGCCGATGCCGTTCCCTTCAGCTTGCAGGAGGAGCTGACGAAGCTCGGCGCGAACTACAGCCGCGCCGACAAACCCTTCGACACGTACGTCGTCGAAGACGGGCGGCTGATCACCGGCCAGAACCCGGGAAGCGCCCGCGCCGTCGCCGAAGCACTGGTGACACAGCTGAAATCCCAATGACCATCCCCTGACGGGCGTCTCTGACTCCCACCCCGTCGAGAATGTCTGGTCAGCCAGATGGACAGCTGATTGTGCGGACCTGACCTGTTTCACGGCCCGCGTTCGGTGTGCGGGACGCGGTGATGCGCGATAGTGGCAGGGTCCGGGCCGCTACATCGAGGAGGGCGTTGCGGTGTCATTGTCGCTGGCCGCGGTGGCGGACCTGGTCGAGACGGAGGGCCGCGGCAGCGTCGTCCTGTTGTCGCCGCGGGTGCAGTTCCGGAGCGTGGGGCACAGTGATCTCGACGCGTGCCTGGACTGGTTCGCCGAACTGACCATGACGGTGGACATCGACGACGCCGACGACGTGGTGGTGGGCTCACTGGACTTCACGGTGATCCGCCTCGGCACCGAGGACCCGATCGCGTTGTGCCTGGACCCGTTCGACGGCGATCACGAAATGCTGGCCGGGTTGTTCGACGGCAATCAACTCGCCGGGCAGGTCGAGGAACAATACGAGACTTTGGCCGTGATCACCGAGGCGGTGCTGATCCCGAACATCGCGTTCGTCACCGAACCGCTGCGGGGCCACGATCTGGGGGCGTGGCTGGTGGCCGAGACGATTCATCGGATGCTGCCCACCGGGATCGTGCTGATGTGGCCCTACCCGGTGCTCTCCGATCCTGATCCGGATGCGGACCCCGCACAGATTGCGGCGCTCGACCATGCCATCGGCCGGCTCTCGGACCACTTCGGGCGGTGTGGGCTGACACCGGTCGAGTCGGCGCCGTGGGCGCTGGGCATGTCGACCGCCTTCGAGGCGCTCCCCGCGGCGCGGTCCCGACTCGGTGCGGTCCGCAACACCACGGTGTCGCTGACGCTCGATCAGCTCCGGTCCGCTTCCCCGCCGCCGGCACCGGACGACTGACCGAACCCCTCATGCCGTCATGACCGCCCGCGCCCACTGCTGCTCCTCGCGGTGACCCGCCGCGGTGACGGCAGGCCCTCGCCCACGCCCCGCCCGGCTCCGGGGACTCAGCGCCGGTGTGCCCTGGCGGCTTGTCACCCACTCCCGAATCGCTCTGTGATCGGTGGTACCGCGATCCTGCCCTGTCATCAGCGGCTCGCTTTCCCTGCGGGGCGGGCACCGCCCAGATTGCCGACCCTGCGCCGGCACAGCGGAAACCACTGATCGGACGGGTGAAGCACCGAGTGGTGGGGTCCCGGGACGGGGCCCCATTCGAGGAAGCGAAGCCAGAGTACGTACGGCCGTCGGTGCACGGAGCGGTCGGCCGCGGGGTTCAGCGAATCCTGGAGATGTTCCCGAAAACCATGTTGGTACCGTTCCGCAGGTTGGTTTTGTCGCGATGTGGGCGGAGGTGCACGTGAGTCGACAGGCGAGGGGTTTGGCGACGAGAGCCCAGATCATTGCGCGCGCGGCCGAGGCGTTCGAACAGACCGGCTATGTGAGAACCAGCCTGGACGCGATCGTCGACAGCCTGGGGCTCTCCAAGGGAGCGTTGTACTTCCACTTCGGCTCCAAGGAAGCCCTGGCGCGAGCCATCATCGACGCGCAACACGCGATCTCCATCGCTGCGGTCGCGGCCATCCGAGGAGAACACGCGCCGGCGGTAGAGCAAATCGTGATGCTGTGCCACGAAATGGCCAGGCAGATCGTTCACGAGCCGATCGTGAGAGCCGGCATCCGGATCACCGTCGAGCTCAGTGACAAGGGGTACGGACCCGCCGACCCCTACATCGACTGGATCAACACCTGCGAATACCTCGCACGCCGCGCCATCGACCAGGGCGACATCGGCCACGAGACCGATCCGGCGACCTTCGCTCGATTCGTGATCGGAGCGTTCACCGGGGTCCAAACCCTGTCCCTGCTCCACACCGGAGGGGCCGACCTCGAGGAACGCGTCGACGACATGTGGATGCTGCTGCTACCCGGCCTCATGCCCCGCTACCGACACAAGGACCTGGGTCGAACCCGCCGGGCCCGCAGCGTTGGCCCGCCCGAGAAGCCCGGCCCGGTCTTCTCAAGATAGGCATCGGTCCTGGTGGTGCCCGACAGGCATCTCACCAACGCGCCTAACTCGAAATCCATGCTGCTTCAGTGCCGCCCGCAATCGGGCCTGGGTTGTGCGGGCGGTGGCTGGGTCGCTGGTGGAGGTCACTGATCGATCGAGGCTCCATTCGCTGATCAGCCCTGGTTCCAGTTTTCACCGGTGTCGAGTCGTACGTTCAGTGTCCGGGCCTGAGCGTGCGCGCGACGGACCGTCGAGAATCGGCTGGGGTGGGTCTGCCTCGACTACTTACAGGACGACCTCGCCCGACCGCGAGGGCGGGCTCTCGCCACCAGCTCAGGCTCGGCCCGCGAGCGAGCTGACGACCCTACGCACCGAGCTCGCCGAGCGCGTAACGCGCCGCCGGTGCCGCCGTCCATGACGGTCCACTCCCCCACTCCGAAACGCATCGGACGATGCTGCCAAAGCGTGAGCTCGGCCGACCCGTTCCCTCCCGGACCTGACGGCATCGGCATTAGACACCGTGCCAGGCAGTGGGATCGGTACGGGTCGTCGCTGTGTCGCGGACGTGCTGAGCGCGACCGGCCTCTGGATCGACGCTACGTCAGGCCTGATTATCCGGTTGCAGCGCATCTATGACACGAAGGGTGGTTAGCGAACCGGAGTTCAGTGCGCAGGAGAGTGCTGATCAGCTTACGCAACAACGAGAAGCAGTGAGAGTTTCGACCATGTGCTTCCGCCGTCGCGCACTGGAGCTGTACGGGCCCCACGCCGATTCGATCGAACGATGATGGTCTCTTCTATATGCACATGTCCGGTATGACCATCGCTAAAACGGACCTTGGTGACCGCAGAACGGCTCTCAGGCCGTGTCGCCCTCTTTGGCGGCCTCGATACAGCAGTTCAAGACCCTGTGCGCCCAGGCGCTGTGGCGTCTGCACCGCATGCCGCACCTCGTCCGCGGCTTCTTCGCCGACTCCCTCGTCTACATCCGCGCCGCCGCATAACCAGTCGACATGCTTCCGCTCGCCTCCAGTGACACCCAGCTGACCGGAGCACCAAAACTATGCACGTCAGGCGATCTGGATAGGTGTGATCTAGGTGAGACGCCCTCAGTGAGTAGTGAGGGCTACTGCCTCGATGGCAGCGAGGAGTGACGTGGCAGTCGACAATGTCAGTGTTGTTCGGCCGCCACGCGCTTGCCGCTCGTGACGTCGGTACCGGGTCCCCGACTCGTGGAGCGCACAGAGGCTGAGTGCGATCGCGAATACGAGGACAGTGAGGGCGACGATGCCCAGACGGGCGAAGGTGAGGCGACCGAATAGTGCACCTCCTGCGGCGACTGCGAGGGCAGTGCGTTGCCAGGCGAGGGAGGTTCGTTCATCGGCGAGTCCCGTGTCGGCGTCGGTTGCGTTCATGAGGTCACCACTGTCACGATCACGATCGACCCTGCGGCGAGAAGGCCGATGCTGAGAATGATCGCGATCCCGAATGGGGGGAGGGGTTCTTGTCGCCGTATCGCTCGTTCTGAGACTGCCCACCTGGTCCAGGCGATGATCGAGCAGAACAGACCGCTGCCCACGAGGAGTCCTGCGAGCAGTTTGCGGACCAGGTCTGCGAGGGCAAGGTCTACGACGTCGAGCGCGACAGCGGCTGCCAGCAGGGCCAGCGAGGTGCGGATCCAGGCGAGGAAGGTGCGTTCGTTCGCGAAGCTGAAGCGGTAGTCGGGTTCGTCCTCGGATGGGACGTAGACCCACTTGGGCCAGCGGGTCTGGGGATGCGTCATGAGTCAACCTCTCATTCGGTCGGTGCATTGCCCGCGCTGTCCCTGGCGATGGCCGACAAGCTCATCGAGGCCGTCCGGGCCCGGTGGCGGGCGGTCGCTGCGTCTGGTGGCATTGGTGCGGGCCGGTGCGCTGTGCCGCAAGGGCAAACTTCTCGAACGACCCGTCGAGATCACTGCGTGGTCGGTCAACGGACACACCCGTATCCAAGGTTGCCTGACGAACCCTCGATCCACAGGATTGGCGATTCCGCGGCCTGGGCCGCTGCTGCGTCTACGTCTCGACGCCGAACGCCCGAGGCAGCTTTACGGGTCTCATCTACAGTTTGTTCTGCTCCCCGCGGTCAAGGACCGCGGGGAGGGCTTCGGCGGCGTCGTGGAGTTTGAGCACCGCCAGGTGCCCTCGCAGGCGTTAGAGGCGGCCGCCTCGACGGTGATCGGCCCAGAACCGCATCAGCGATGGGTGTGGTGGTCATGCGAAGGTTCTGCAAACCAAAGAACCCGCCCCACCAGATGAATCTGATGGGGTGAGTTCGATGCGGTTCAGCGCGGTTGCCGATGCCTAGTGGTGCGTCGTGAGATAAGTGGCTTGACGGTCTTAGCTTCGATCACATGGCTTCATATCGGTCTTGTTTCTCGTAGGTCTTCTCAGGTCGGGTTTGCTCAAGCGCCGTTATCGCTGAAATCCCGTAGATGGGCTCACGGGATACGAATCCTTTCCGAAGTTGGGATACCTGGAACCCGACAGCGGCTGTCAGCCGGCGTTTGTATTCATTTATGTCGATTTCAAAGGCGGCGTTAATATTTTCCGGAGCGGGTCCACCGAGAGGCTCCCAGAGAAGAGCAAAGTCGAGAATGTCTTTGTCGCTATGGCAGTTCCACATTGTTCTCCAAGGCGAGTCGCTTGCTCGAGGTTCCGTAATTACTTGGGGATCGGCCGGCCCGCTGATCGTCTGCTGCATCTCTGTGGCCCGCTGAGCGACTCACGGAACGGGATGAGGCCCGTTCGTTCCCCGGTGGTGCGGGGTATGTGGTCGCTAAACTGCGTATTTCTTCTCGAGCGCAGGTGGATTCACCTATGATCTGCCACAAACGCTCGATGAACCGGAGTCGCGACATTCCGAATTGGACGAGGATCTCTCCCTCGTTTGCACCGCCGTACGGTACCCACATACTGGCGAACTCAATGAGGCGCTCCGCCTCGGTGTCCGGGTGCTTGCGTGTGCGATTGTTCTCGATCCATGCGGGGCGTCGCCGCTGGCGCCATTTGCGATACTCGTGAGAATTCATGGGGTGAACGATCTACTCGGGATTCTAGTGACTTTGGATTCGATGGTCCTCGCCCCCGGCGCAGTATGAAAGTAGAGAGACATTCATTCAGCCCTGAGTGTCAATCTACTTTCTGCACGGCGCACAGCGGTCGGCAGGGTCTGGATACGTCCTTCAGTTCGGCGACCTGCGCGGCGATCATGGGTCGTCGCGCAGCCCGTTTGCATCATCGGACTTTTTGAGGACCCTTATTCAGCTGAGCAACTTCGTATGGTGAGATCGACTGCCCAGATTCCATGATTCTTCGCATTTGAATGTGTCCGGCGTTGTCATCAATGGATTCCCCGCCGACGAAGCGGCTGCCATTGAAGTGCCAAACCGAGACCCCCCCGGGTATGCGCTTACCGGGAACGGCGATGCGCTCGGTGATACTTTCTCCGGGGAAGCCGACCATCTGTACCTTCGAGTTGGCCTGGTCGCTCCAGAACCACGGTACTGCGTGATAGTCGCCGCTCTGGCCCAACAACCGAGTTGCCACGTATCTCCCCTGGTCAACGGCATTCTGTACCGACTCCAGCCGGATTCTGCGGCCATCGGGCAACGGAAAACTGCACACATCGCCGATCGCCGAGACGGCCGGGTGGCTTGTCCGCAGCGTCCCGTCGACTTTCACCCCACCTTCCACCCCATCGCTGATGGTCAGCCCAGCGGAGCGGGCGAGGTCGGTATTTGGCACTGCGCCGACACCGGCGATCAGCACGTCGCACGACATGCTCTCACCTGTCTGCAGAGTCAGTTGGATGAGCGGGTTGGTGTGACTCTGCACAGCAGACACCATTGTGGAAAGAGAAACGCTGACGCCGAGTTCAGAATGACGCCGATGGATCTCTGCGGCAATGTTTTCCGATAGACCCCGGCGCAGAAGGCGGTCCTCGGCCTCGATTACCGTGACTTCCTTGCCGAGCGCTCGTACTGAGGAAGCGATCTCCAAGCCGACGAATCCGCCACCGACGATTGCCACGTGGGAGGCATCGGCCAGTGTCGTTCGTACGCGAGTGGCGTCTTCCACATCCCGCAGCGTCATGACCTGCCCGCTCAGTACAGGCACTGGAAGCGGCCGATTGCTCGATCCCGTTGCGAGGATGGCGTGGTCGAAGAGCACCGTGCGTCCGGACCGCAACTCGACCTCATGCCGGTCGGGATCCAATCGAATGACCGGGTCACCCAGACCGAGTTCGATGTTCTGCTCGCTGAACCACGATCGAGGTCGGAACTCTTGAGGTGCCGGCATGGCACCCTCGGTCCCGGGCTTCAAGAAGGTCTTCGACAGGGGTGGGCGCTGATAGGGCAACGCGGATTCGGCGCTGATCAAGTGGATCCGGCCGGCAAAACCACGACGGCGTAGCTCTGCCGCCACCTGGATGCCGCCGTGCCCCGCGCCGATAATGGCGACGGACTCGAATGGTTTTGCCGAGCGGACTGTCATTGGAAGCTCCACGGATTGGGCAGCGGTTCGGTAGTGGTACGCAGCGTGACCCGCTTGGTCTGCGTGCATCCCGCGATTGCATCCGCCCCGTAGGCGTTGCCGACCCCGCTGTGCTTGAACCCGCCAAATGGCAGTGACGCATCCATCACCAACGGGGTGTTGCCGTGGACAGCGCCTGCATCGAGATGGGCGGTGACCCGGTGCATGCGAC
Source organism: Rhodococcus sp. NPDC056960 (assembly GCF_042674125.1). NCBI lineage: Bacteria > Bacillati > Actinomycetota > Actinomycetes > Mycobacteriales > Nocardiaceae > Rhodococcus > Rhodococcus sp. NPDC056960. The sequence goes on from NZ_JBHURF010000014.1 coordinate 215,668, forward strand.
CCATGTCCGTTGTCCAGACGTACGCAGCGAGGCCGTACTCGTTGTCATTGGCTTGCGTCACGGCGTCGGTCTCATCCTCGAACTCGGCTACGGTAAGAACGGGGCCGAAGATCTCTTCCTTGCTGACAGTCATGTCCGGAGTGACCCTGGTAAGAATGGTCGGGGCCACGAAGCACCCCTTGTCTACCCCTTCGGGCCGGCCGCCGCCCACAGCTATCTGGGCTCCTTCCTTCCGTGCGGCCTCGAGCAGTGACATCACCCGGTCGTATTGGCGCCTGCACGAGACTGGTCCGATATGAGTGGACTCGTCACGCGGGTCTCCGACCTTGAGCTGGTGAGTAAGTTCGGTCAGTCGTGCCACGAAGGTGTCGGCGATTGTGCTCTGCACGAGCAGTCGACTTCCTGCCGCACAAATCTGCCCGGCATTGCTGTAGATCGTCATCAGCACTGCCCGTGCGGCTTGCTCGACGTCAGCATCGTCGAAGACAAGAACCGGAGACTTCCCTCCGAGCTCGAGCGTGACCGGCTTGAAGGTTGCAGCGGCCAGTTCGGCGACCTTGCGGCCGGTTGCCACCGAGCCCGTGAACGACACCCCGCGTACCCGCTCATGTCCGACCAGCTCGGTGCCGACGGCCCCGTTTCCGATAGCGGCCGACAACAGACCAGATGGCAGGCCGGCAGCTACGGCCAACTCCACCAATCGAATCGCTGAGAGCGGTGAAAGTTCCGAGGGCTTGACAACCACCGCGTTACCGCAGGCGAGGGGCGGCACACAACGCGCGATGAACGAGTGGGTAGGCCCGTTCCAGGGCAGGATGACTCCGAATACGCCAAGGGGCTCGCGAGAAGTGTAGGAGAAGCGGCCTGGCACGTCAGCGAGCTGATCGCCGAAGATCTTGTCGGCCATTCCGGCCCAGTAGCGAATGTTCCGCGAGGCCATCAGGCACTCGTTGCGCGACTCACGAAGCACCTTTCCAGTGCATGACGTGTCGAGCTCAGCGAGTTCCTCATAGTGAGCATCGACAAGTTCACCCCATTTCCACAGCTTCTGGCTTCGTACTGCAGGTGGTAGGGACATCCACTCCTTCTGGGCGAGTGCAGCATTCGCGATGGCTGCATCCAAATCGGAGCTTGAAGTGACAGCGACTTCGGCAGTCAGCTCTCCCGACACCGGACTCACGACGTGGATGGTCGCGTCCGGTACGGCGGTGGGCGTGCTCGTGTTGTTCTGCGAGGTGGTCGGGGTCGTCAAGGTACTGGCACCTTTCTCGTTGGGATCGACGGCAGCTGTCGAATCTTGCCGTCAGCAGCGAATGAATGTCCGAGCGAACAGGGGGGTGACGAGCACCTGTCACCCGCTGAAGTGACTACCGGGCGTTCGGTGAGACACGCAATCGCACTCGGACTGGCGAGCCGAAGTACAGACCGGCCGGGGATCCGGCCGGTGGGCCGCCATGAACTAAGAATTCTCTTCGGCGAACATGATCGCCACCGTGGGGCACGCGGCCATTGCTGCCTCGACCTCAGCGCGCTGGCTCTCGCCTGGTGTCTGATCAAGCAGGAAGGCGATTCCTTCGTCGTCCTGATCGAAGACTGTCGGCGCCTCGATGACGCACTGCCCCGCGCCACAGCACAGGTCCTTGTTGATCTTGATCTTCATTCTCGTACTCCTTCACCAGCACACAGGGGTGGACGTCATGCCGTAGATGGCTTGGTCGAGGCGGAAAACCATGCCCTGTCCTCCGTCAGCGAGCTGCAGGTTCGGGAACCGGGTGAACAGCTGCTTCAGCCCGTAGGTCAGCTCGAGGCGTGCGAGTGACTGGCCGAGGCACTGATGCGGACCAAAGCCGAATCCCAGGTGTCGCCGCCTCTGTGCCGGGAGGGTGAATTCGGACGTGGACCATGAATCGAATACTGCTGGATCGTGATTGGCCGACCAGACGGCGGCGATGACTCCCTCGCCCTTCCGTACCATATGGCCGTTGACCTCGATGTCCTCAGTCGCGACTCGGCGTGGGCCCTGGCGCACGACGGAATGGTGGCGCACCAACTCCTCGACCGCGATCTCCCAGGAGACTTCCCCAGACTTCAATCGCTCCAATTCCCGAGGGACGCCCAGCAACGTGGGTACGGCGAGAGCAAAGATTCCCCAGGTGGTGTCGTGGCCCGCGGAGACCAGGAGGGTGAGGAACGACGCCAGTTCCTCGTGCGAAAGCTTGCCGGATCCGAACTGATTCTGAAGGAGACGGGTGGTGACGTCATCACCTGGCTGCTGCTTCTTCAGCTCGATCAACTCCTCGCAGAAGACGAGGAACTCCCGTGCGCAGTGAGACTGCTCCTCGAGCGTGTTGTCCTTGGACACAAGGTCCTCGGTCAGCCTCTGAAACGTCTCGAAGTCCTCATGGGGAACACCCAAGATGAGGCCGATCACCGCGGACGGTACGGGCAGGGCGAAGTGTTGCACGAAGTCAGCTGGTGATCCAGCTGCTTCCATTTCGTCGAGATGCTGATCGATGATCCTTTCGATCTGTGGGCGGAAGGTCTCCATGCTGCGGGGCATGAAGTCTTTCGTCACCATTCGCCGCAGCCTGGTGTGGTCCGGTGGGTCGCGTCGGATCATGCTTTTTGCAATTTCGGGGGTGTTACGTCCCGGCGTACCGATGTACGGGAACCCATCGATGAGAGGGTTGGAACTGAACCGCGTGTCGGACAGCACCGCTTGGACATCTTCGTAGCGGGTAAAGAGCCAGGCCGTCTGTTGCCCCCTACCAACGCTGACCATGCTGACCGGGCAATCCCCGAGCAATTCGCGAAAGTAGTCCGGCGGGTCCATCGGACGGTCGTGCGGCGGATCCAGGGAGTACTCACGGAGCCCCGTCACGGGGCAGCGCTCCTGTTCGACGCTGTGACCTTCTGTCGTATTCACTGATTCTCCAAAAATGTGCATAAGTCGATGTGTCGTGCCGAGGACAGGGGCCTCAGATGGTCACCAGAGCCCGGCCGAGAATCTTCCCGGTGGCGAGATCAGAGACGGCTTGCTCGATGGATTCGAGGGGATAGCGATCGGTAACCAGGGTATTCAAGTCAAGGAGTCCCCGGTGGTACCAGTCGAGGAACATTGTGATGTCGTCTTGGGTACACCCGCCGCCTGTTGTGCCGACGAGTTTCTTCTGGCCGGTAAACAGGCTGGACAGGTCGAGTGTCATCGGCTCCTTCGGGACACCGACGAGTACCGCCGTGCCGCCATGGGTCCCTCCGACCTGACCGGACCGGACGCAATCGAGGGCTTGGCCGGTCGTCGACTGGTGGCCCACACAGTCGACTGCGACATCTACACCGCCAGTGAGCTCGATGATCGCCGCCGCGGGGTCGCTCACGGTGGTCGCGTTGACAGTGTCGGTGGCCCCGAAGTGCTTGGCGAATTCCAGCTTGTTGGCGTCCAAGTCAACGGCGACAATCTGCGAGGCACCACGGATGCGTGCGCCGGCTACCGCGGACAAACCGACTCCGCCGACTCCGAACACCGCCACTGTGTCCCCGGGGTTGACCGGTGCAGAGTTGCATACGGCGCCAGCCCCGGTCACGACGGCACACCCGACGATCGACGTGACGTCTTGTTGGACAGCCGGCGGGAGTGGAACGATGTACAGTTCGTCGACCAGGGTGTGCTCTGCCCACGTGTAGACGTTCGGGGAGATAGCTGTAGTGCCGCCGGTCAACGAGATGGATGCAGGTGCTGGAACTCGGTCGCCTTGTCGGGGTATCCAGGTCACCATCACCCTCTCACCCTCGCGAACATTTGTAACGTCGGCTCCGAGGGCTACGACTGTGCCGTAGCCCTCGTGTCCGAACAGCATCGGATTCGGGTGGTCAACGTGCATCCAGAACAGCTGACTCTGGCAGACTCCGCTGGCCTCGATCGCGACGAGGACATCGTGGGGACCGGGGTCTGGAAGCGTGACCTCGCGCAACTCGATGGGGCCGTCTTTGCGATCCTGGATTACAACGCGGGTAGTGGTGGGCATGAAATATCTCTTCCGTGTGGACTGTTCTTTGCTGGTGGTTCTCTCGGGGCCCAAGAGGAAGTGCGCGGTGTGCGCTACGGCGTGGCCTTCCGCAGGCCGAGGCGGGCAGCGTCACGCCCGGGACGGATCGCGCCCAGCGCGAACAATCCACACACCGTCATGACGATCGCGCAGGCTGTCCAGGCATGGGTGAAGCCCGACCCCTGGTTTGAGGCGGCATCGATAATCCACCCAGTCAATGCGGGCGCAAACAGTCCTGGCAGTGTCTGGACAGCCACCAGGATTCCGAGTACGGCGCCGCGTTGATGGGCAGGGGTGACCTCTGAAGCGGTGAGGTACGACAGCGGCATCGCGGCGTATCCAATTCCGAAAGCAAGTGCGACCACGATAAAGAAGACAGACGAGGATCCGATGTGGGGTAGCACGAACATCAGTCCTGCGGGGATGAGAACCAGTACTGCTTGCGGAACGCCGTAGGCCACCCGGGAGGAGTGCCCACGTCGATGGAAACGCCCGGCCACGACGGCCACCACGACTGGGAGAATGACCGCGACGATGGCGTAGGCACTGACGGCCTTGGCGGCATGCGCGGGGGTGTAGCCGCGCTGAGTCACCAAGTAGGCGGGCACGAACGCCGAGCTGACAACGACACACCAGTAACCGCCGAAAGTACTGCTCGCGCTTCCCAGCCAGGTCGGGCTGAGCAAGATTCTTCGGTACGGCAGACGCTCGGTCGACTTTGCCGCCGCCTCGGGGGGCTCGCCGTCTGCGGTCTCGGGACTTCTCTCTGGACCTTCACGGCCGACCACCGCCCAGACCGCCGACCACAGCACTCCGGCAATCGCGAGTGCCACGAATCCTGAACGCCAACCGTGATTGCTGATCAGCCACGTGAGGGTAGGGGCGGAGACGAAGACCCCTAGCCCCGCGCCCATGGTGTAAAGAGTGCTTGGGATAGCGCGCTTTTCCGGCGAAAACCATTTGTAGAGCGCGTGTGTCGCGAGAGATGCAGTTGGTCCCTCGGACGCGCCCAACACGATGCGAGAAAGGAACAGCGTCGCTATCGAAGCGGCGGCGACCAGGGGCACCGCCGAGATGGACCAGATCAACGCAATCGCAAGGATCAACCACTTCGTTGGTATCCGGTTCGCAAGGAACCCCACGGCAACCCCGGCGATGCTGAAGAGCAAGAAGAAGCTGCTTGCAACGAGACCGTAGGTAGTTTGGCTCAGTCCCAGTTCTTTGGTCAGGGGGACAGCGGCCAGGCCGAGGATTGCTTTGTCGCCGAAGTTGATCATCGCCAGGACGATGATCATTCCGGCGACCAGCCACGCTCGCGCCGGTGATCGTGTTCGTCGGCGGGAACCGCATTCGTCGAGTACGTCGGTGTGGTCGGCGGTATTCTCGATTGTCATGTGACCTCCGGGTGGGGAGCTGTGTCGCGTCTGCGTGGAATGGAGGGGTTGACTTGCGTGCTCAGATGACGCTCTGAGCACGCAAGCGTGCGATCTCATGTGCGGGAAGGCCGAGAAGTCCGGAAAGTACTTCTTCTGTGTGTTGACCGAGTCTCGGCCCGAGGGCGCGAATCTGGCCGGGAGTTTCACTCATCCGCGGCAGTGGGGCGGCCATGGGAACGGCACCGTACTGCTCGTCGTCGAGGGTGACTATCGTTTCACGATCAAGGTAATGCGGATCATCGGCGATATCGGCGACGTTCATGATCAGAGAGGCCGGCACTCCCGCGTCGTTAAGTAGCTTGACCGCGTGCTTCGCATCCTGAGTGCTCACCCACTCCGTGATGATCGCGTAGAGCTCGTCTTGGTTGGCGAGGCGCTCGGTTCGAAATGCGAACCGCGGATCGCGACCCAATTCTGGGCGGTCCATCACCTCGGCCAGCTTTCGGAAAAGCGAATCGGTTCCGGCGTGCAGTGAGATGCGTCGCCCATCAGCGGTGTCGAAGTCGCTGGCCGGGGCAATTGCCAGGTTCCGGTTGCCGACCCGGTCCCTCACTCCGCCCGTTACCCCGTAGGTGATCAGAGCGTCCTCGCTTGCCCGGAACGCAGCCTCGTACAGGCCCAAGTCGATGATCTGTCCACTTCCGCCACGGATGTCGCGGTGATACAGAGCCGTGACGGTCGCGAAGACGGCCAGATAGGCCGACATGTAGTCGATCACGGAGTAGCCCGACCGGACAGGCGCGCGATCCGGGTCGCCGCTGACGTAGGTCAGTCCGGAGAAGGCGCTTGCGATTCGATCGAATGCACCACGATCGCTGTATGGTCCGGTGAGCCCGTATCCGGTGATGAAAACGAGGATCGCACGAGGATTGAGGGCCTGCAGATCCTTTGGGCCAAGGCCCCACTTCTCCATCGTCGGCGGGCGGTAGTTGGTCACGACGACATCGAAGTGAGGGATCATCGCCCGCACGAGGCATCGTCCCTCCTCCGTGCGAAGGTCGATGGTCACCGACTTCTTGTTGCGGCCCTCCTGAAGCCATTGCAGCGACCGGCGGGCTTCGGTGTCGCCACCGAGCCCAGACCGGGTGAAGTCTCCCTTGCCGGGCTCCTCGACCTTGATTACCTCGGCTCCGAAATCACCCAGAAAGGTCGCTGTCACTGGAGCAGCCAGCACGTTTGCCAGATCGAGCACTCGAATGCCCTCTAGCGGCAGCGGTGTATCCGTCATCATCCACCTACTAACGGTTCGTTACTAACGTATCGTGGTTAGTGACTGTAGACTGTGTGACGAACCACAGCAAGGCCCCGTTGGCGAGGCAAACCATGGAAGGTGGACGAAGTGGCAGAATCGCAGGCATCGGCGCGACCGCGGAGGCGTCGTGGAACCCGGGAGGACACCGAGGACGAACTGCTGGACGCGGCATTGCGATTGATCAAACGCGACGGCGTCCTGGTGGGCATCACACTGCGGGAAGTCGCCAAGGAGGCCGGAGTCAACCACGGGCAGATCTACCAGTACTTCGGCACTCGCCAGATACTGCTGCGAGCGGCAATCAGTCGGATGCTCGGTAAGGTTGCTCCGCATCCCAGCGGGCACTGGGACCTTCCGTTCTCCGATCGACGGCGATCGCTCTGGAAAATCTCCTTACAGAATCGCGACCTCGCTAAGCTCCAGGCGCTGCTCGCACTCGATGAGGACGAACAGTTCGACATATTCCCAGCTATCGAGTCCACTCGCGCAGCCCTTGAGCGGGACAAGAAGACCGGTGCGCTGCCTCGCAGTGCTGATGGTGAGGTCATGCACGCGCTCACGGCGGCAACGTATCTGGGCTACGGCATTTTCCGAGAGGCAATCGGTCGCGCACTCGATATCCCGCTTGCTGAGCTCGACACCCGTTCGGCTGCGGTATTCGATCTAATGCTCGCCGGTCTGCAGCACGGCGATTCAGAGTGCGAGTGTCCGTGCTCCTCCACCACATCGGGAGCTTAGCCCAAGCTTAGCCCCCGACTTTTTCGGAGCTCTACGGCGAGGCGACCATTACCACGGGCGAGCAGTAGGGCTTGTCAGTGCGCGAAATTCCTCCCGGAGTTTGCGACAGCATTGTTGGTATCGACAGCCATCAGCTCGTGGCGCGCCCCCGGGCATCGGCGGGCTCGGCGCGCAGTACCTCCACCCGTTCGCGGCTGGCCTCGGTCTGGCTGCGTGCGGCGGCGAGTTCGTCACGAATGTCGTCTGTGCGGGTCCGCAGGTCGGTGCCGAGGGTGATCAGGTGCAGCATCGACCGCCCCAGCCGGTCCAACCGGGTGATCACCAGGACATCCCCCTCGCGGAGCAGCTGCAACACCAGATCCAGCTGCGGCCGTGAGGCCTTCGCACCGCCCGCGTGGTCGACGTGGATGTCCGCGGTAGCCACCCCGGCGCGGCGCAGCGCGTCGATCTGATGGTCGGGGTTCTGGTCTGCGCTCGAGACGCGGGCATTAGCCGATCAACATGTGTCGAGAATATCCAGACGACGTTTGTCAGAACGGTATTCCTCGAACGGGCCGGTGACCACCAAGTGGTGGTGCAAGGTTCGCCTGAGCGCTGCACTACCTGTCTTCCACTCCCAGCCCAGTCGATCACTACCTGACGTCGCGTAGGGCGACGACTCCGCCGACAGCCGAGAGTACCCCACGGCAGCGAATCTGCTCGTTCAACGAGCCAGGCGATCATCGCAGGCCAGCGTTCCGTGGCCGAGATCAGCGGGCCTAACCACCCCCGGTCCTGATCGGCGCGCCGCCCGAGATGGTCAAGTACGACCCGCTGGTGGTCTCGTGCGACCGTTGAAGGACTTCGAGGGGGTGCAGGACCGGGGTTGGTCATGTGCTGGGACGCTGTCAGGCCTACTCAGAATCGGTGAGCCGGGCGTACTCGACTGCGACTTTCGATGACAGTGTGATGGCGTGAGCGACTCGGTGTGGGTTCCATTCCGTGAGCAACTTGGCGCCCTTGGAGGAGTTGCACGGCTTGCAGGCGGGAACCAGATTGTCTTCGTGTTCCCATCCGCCCTTCGTCAAGGGCCGGACGTGATCCACCGCCGCGCTCTGACCGCCGCAATACACACATGGACCGCTGTTGCGGATCGCCGTGTACATCTCCGCGGGTACCGGACCTTCGACCTCCGCGCCGAGCTTCCGCGCCCGACGGGCGTTGTTGGTTCTCCTGTCTTGAGCGGCGCGTTTCTCTGGAGCCATTGCCGCCCTGCAGCAGGATCTGCACATTGTGTGGCTGCCATTAAATGTCTCGCCACATCTGATGCATACTCGTTCAACGATGTAGCACAAGCCACACTTGCTCTGCCGGCCGATGAACATTTCGCCGCAGTCGATGCACTCTCGTTCGACGTTCGAACATGGTCCGCATTTCAAGGTAGTGCCGTTGAAGGTCTTGTCGCAGACGATGCATTCACGTTCGACGTTCGAACAAGAACTGCACGTGCTTTGCCTACCCATGAAGATCTTGCCGCAGCCGATGCACTCACGCTCGGTGTATCGGCAGAGGTCGCACTTGAGCTTCCGGCCGTTGAAGATTTTGCCGCACCCGACGCAGGCCCGTTCGATGACCGAGCATGAGCTGCACTGGGAGTTGGTGCCCTTGAACGGTTTACCGCAGTTGATGCACTCACGTTCGAAGGCGTAGCACCAGGCGCATTTGTTAGCCGTGCCTGTGAATGTCTTCCCACACTCGATGCAGTCGCGTTCTGTAGCCCGACACGAGTTGCACGTGCGGTTATTTGCCTTGAGAGGTTTGCCGCAGACGAGGCAGGGCCGTTCAACCATCCGGCAGGAGTCGCAGTTGCGGTTAGTTCCGTTGAAGGTCTTTCCGCACCTGGTGCACTGGCGTTCAACGACCTGGCATCGGCGGCACTTTCGCGTGCTACCGCTGAAGGTATCGCCGCAGTCGATGCACGCGCGTTCGGTAGCTCGGCACGGCGTGCATTTGCTGGTTTGTCCCTTGAAAGACTCGCCGCAGCCCTGGCACACCCGATGGGTAGCTCGGCACGGCGTGCACTTACGGGTGCTGCCGCTGAACGTCCTGCCGCATTCGGTGCATACCCGAGTAACGCGACTGCACGGCTGGCACTTGCGCTGCGGCCCCTTGAACGTTCGACCACACTCGACGCAGTCACGCATGATGCTGCGACAGCTGGTGCACTTGAGATTGGTTCCTGCCGCGGTCTTTCCGCACCCCTCGGTGACGCAGACTCTGCCTGGCACCCCATCACCCCATCCTCTGCATGACCAGCACCGACGATAGCAACTTTGATACGAGACGCCCGCGACCGCCCAGCGAGGCGTAAACACCTGCAATTCCTGGTCGAAAATTACGCCTACCCAGGCACTCGGTGGCACGCTTCGGTTGCGCTCGATCGCTCGCGTTCGCGCCCCGGACTTCCTTTGGGCCTTGGGCATAATACTTTGCTGTTCTGGAGTTGGCGGGATGGCGGTAAGTCGGAGCGGACGCGGTGTACAACGCATGAGGGTGGCGCTTCACGACTGTGCTCGTGTACTCGGCGTTCATACACGACAGAACTTCAGAAATGAAGTTGACCTGCATGAAGTGTCGTCGCGGGCGACCACTACGACCATACGAAGCCCCGACTCCCCAAGAGGTCGGGGCGTTTGTCGTGTTCGAGGTCAGAACTCCGGGCGGACCGGTTACCGCCCAGCCGCAGAAACCGCGGGTATAACACGCCGCCGAGGACGATCGCGACGTCAGCGTCGCTTCCCGCGGCTACCCTGCCCCCATGGATGAACCAACGGCCATCTCCGCCGACATGTTCAAGTACTGGCATGTCGACTACCAGAATGGGTCCATCCGAGTCGTTTGCCAGGACGGGCAGGTCCTCGATAGCGAACTCGAAGCCAGGTACAGGCCGATCAACTCCCAGGTCGCGAGGTCGACGTTCGACTGGGAGAAGTGGTGGATCTGGACGACCACGACCAGGAACGACCTCATCCTCACCGAAGGGTTCAATCCAGCGTCCCCACCGCCGCTCAAGACCTCAGCGAACGACGTGCAGCTCAGGATCTCATCGACCTCGCCAGCGACGGCGGCATTGTCCTGCCCCTCTCAACTGGACACCTGATCGAGACAGCCGGGTTGCATGGCGACCGACGCTACGAGATCGGCGTTGCGATGGCCCATCTGGCCGGCGGGTGGCAGATTCGAAACCCGTCGACCCCGAGCGGATACCGAAGAACCAGATCGCAAAATGGGTCACCCACCACGCAGCCATCACGGCGCAAATCCATGCAGAGCACCTACCGAAGGAGCAACGTCGCCGACTCGCAAGACGTCGCTACTGGAACGAAAACATCGGCTACTACACCGCCGCGTACCGCCGGCTAACGAACTCCACAGACTTCCCAACGTTCAGCGACGCTGAGTTGGCGCGACTATTCGCCGATTCCCCCATGGTGGGACTAGTGTCCGAACTCTTCATCCGCCGGTTCATCGACCACATGAGCAAGTGGAAGCGGAACGACTTGGTTGACATCTTTCACCTGTCCAGCGCCGCCGGCTACGCGAAGTATGTGTGCGCCGAGGCTCACACCGGCACGCAACTCCGAGACGCACAGCGCGCGCTCGGGCGCTCCGAGACCGTCTTCACTACCCTGAACGAACTGGTCACTGCCGTTCGTAGCGGCGGTGCCCGAGCAGACTCCGAACGAGCCAGAACCGAAGGCTGAGCTGGCACTACCGTTGGCCGCACGGTCGCGACTCGGTGCGGTCCGGAACCACCACGGTGTCGCTCTCGCTCGATCAGCTCCGGTCCGCTTCCCCACCACCGGCACCGGACGAGTAAGGGTCCGGTCGGCGACCGCGTTGGCCTAGGCGACCGCGTTGGTCGCAGTACTGCAGGTCGGTGACATCACCGGCGAGGGGAGGTTACCTCCGGTCGCCCGGGGTGTGCCGGCGGCTTCTTTCGCAAAACTGGGGATTCGAGGACGTTGGTGATCGATAACCGTCAGCTCGTGGCGCGCCCCCGGATATCGGCGAGCTCGGCACGCAGTTCCTCGACCCGTTCGCGGCTGGCCTCGGTCTGGGTGCGTGCGGCGGCGAGGTCGGCACGCGCGGCGGCGAGTTCGTCACGAATGTCGTCTGTGCGGGTCCGCTCGGTCTGAACGGCGGCTCGTGCCTCGCCGAGGTCCGATTCGAGCCGACTGATCGTGGCCGCGGCGGCTGCGGACGCCCGGTCCGCTGCGCCGCGGATCCGGGCGACCTCGTCGCCGAGTTCGGTGGCCTGTGCACGCAGGGATTCGACGAGTTGCTCCTGCTCCGCCAACCTTTCGCGGTAGGAGCTTTCCATCGCGCGCAACTGTTCGGCGTGGTCAGCGCTGGCTTCCGCGAGCTCGGTGGCGGACTGCTGCGCCGCCTGCTCGGCGGCCCGGGCGGCGGCATCGGCGTTGATCCGGTCGTCGACCGCGGTGTCGAGCTGATCGCGGAGTTGTTCGATCTCGGCGGCGGCATCCGCCCGGACCTTGTCCGCGGCGACCTGGGCGCGGCGTAGATGCGCATCGACAGCAGCGGGGTCGCCGAGCAGGTTCACCGACTCGGTGATGCGGTCGGCGACGGCGGACAGCCGTTCGGCCTCCTGCCTCAACAGCGGAAGGGACTGAGCCAGGGTTGCCGAGGCCTCGACCGGATCGGTCGGCGTCTCAGCCGTCTCAGCGGTGGAGCCGGACTTTCCCTTCTGCCGGGCCCGCCAGGCACGGACCCGGTCGGCGTCCGAGGCGTACTCCCGAGGCCTACCCGGCCTGCTCTCGCTCATCTCGACGCCACTCTCCCCGATAGACGGACCCCACTCTGCCATCGTAACATTTCATATCATTTCGTTTCATAACATTACGTAATGGAATCGGGGAGGATCGGGGGGGCTCGGGTCTCAGCCGCTCCGGCGCGTTCTCCGTGGAGGTGTCGACGTGGTGGCGAGTTCTCATCGGAAAGTGGCGACGAGGGATGTCTGCGTGCTGAGACGGCGGTACGGGAGCGGGGTCTGGCGCGTTTCTCATGTAAGTGGTGGCGTGGTGGCGGTATTTGCACCCTGGGTGTGCTGTCGCCGCGTGCCGGTTCCACGGAGGCTGAAGGGCATGAACCCCTACCGGTGACTCACCGATGGTGACCCTGACCGGGTGGAGCACAGAGGAGGCGCACGGGTGGTAGTCGCGGAGAGTTCAGTGGTGCGCCACAGTGCGATCCGGGGGCTCGGGGTGTATCGGCCGGAGCGGGTGGTGTCGAACGAGGAGATCTGCGCGCGGATCGACTCCACGGACGAGTGGATACGAGTCCGATCCGGTATCGGCAGCCGCCGCTTCGCGGGCCCCGGCGAGACGGTGATCGAGATGGCGGTTGCGGCGGGCCGGGGAGCCCTCGCCGCGTCGGGGGTCTCCGGAGACCGGGTCGGGGCGGTGATCGTGGCGACGTCGACGTTCCCGTATCAGACACCTGCGGCCGGCCCGCAGATCGGGCATCGGTTGGGAATCACCGGATGCGCGTTCGACGTGTCCTGCGGGTGCGCCGGCTTCTGTGTCGCATTGGCGCTCGCCTCGGACCTGGTTCGCGCCCAGACCGCCGACTACGTCCTGGTCATCGGGGTCGAGCGCCTGAGTGAGTTCCTCGACCTCACCGATCGGTCCACGGCGTTCATCTTCTCCGACGGCGCCGGCGCCGTGGTGGTTGGCCCCTCGGCAGATCCGGGTATCGGCCCCGTGGAGTGGGGTTCGGACGGCTCTCAGGCATCGGCTCTCGCACAGCAGCCGTCGTGGACGGAGTTCCGCGAAAATCCCACCGGCACAACGCCGACGGTGCGAATGGACGGTCCGGCGGTGTTCCGGTGGGCGGTCTCGGAAATGGAGAAGGTGGCACGGTGCGCGCTCGATCGCGCCGGTGTCCCGCTCGAACGGTTGGACGCGTTCATCCCGCACCAGGCCAATCAGCGGATCACCGAGGCGCTCACCAAGCGGTTGAGGTTGCCCCCGGACGTCGCGGTCGCCCGGGACATCGTCGAGATGGGCAACACCTCTGCGGCATCGGTCCCGCTCGCCATGGACACCCTGCTGCGCACCGGCCAGATCCACCCCGGCGACATCGCGTTGCTGATCGGATTCGGCGCCGGCTTGACCCACGCCGCCCAAGTCGTCACCGTGCCAGGCGAGACTGCTCCGCAGCAACCCGATGACGGACCCCGCCCCTCGTGTCGCCGGTAACAGCCACCGATAGCGGTGAGGGGAAATCGAGTCCGCGCGATGCCCCCCGTCACGATCGGTGTCCTCGCCGGATCGATCATTGCCGCCGTCCGCGCGCATCATCGTCCGGACGCAGCATCGCGCTGACCTGCGACATACCGCTGATGATTCGCCAGAGGTGCGGGAGGCAGGACAGTCAACGCGCCGGGCACCTGATCAACACCGACGCTGCCGCGCCGCCGGATGAGGGAAGCCCGTTCACATCCCGTCCCCCGGGCCGCCAGAGTGAGCCGCCGCAGGAACATCAGCCGTCCATGACGGTCCACTCCCCCACCGGCTGCGCACCTGAGACGAAGTGATGACTTTGTCCCCTGTCTTGGCGGAGTGCAGGCGGATGATGCTGGATCCGTCGGAGGGGGGTGAGGACAGGCGACCATGGATCCTCGCGAGGAGGCGGCGCACATCACCACGGATGGGCCTCTCACCCTTGGGGAGTGCCTGCGCCTTCTGCGGTCGGTTCCGATTGGCCAGCTGGTCTACACCGAGGACGCATTGCCGGCGGTGCGGCCGGTGACCTTCGCCGCCCCGGACGGGGAGATCGTGATCCCGACCGGTGGAAATCCGTGGTTCGAACGCTTCGAGGGCATCGTGGTGGCGTTCGAGGCCGGGTCGTTCGCGTCGCTGACGCGGTCGGGGTGGACGGTTCTCGCGATCGGTCAATCCCGGTTGGTGTCGGGCACGGTCGGCCTGGACGGTTTCGACGACCCCGCATACGCGCCCTGGACGGTTGCTTCCACGGACTATTACCTGGTGATCGATATCGCATCGCTGCAGGGGCAGAGAACGACTTTGCTTCGTCCGGAGGGAGACCAGCGTTGACTGTGCTCCGGTCCGAGCGCGGGTCGCTCAAGGACAGACATCGCCGGGCACCGCAACCGGGTGCGGTGTCAGTCTGATCCACCCGGTGTGAGGCGAACGTGTGATTCCCGCCGTCGAGTTGGAAGTTTCCGGTATAAGCCATGGCCAAAACGATCCCTGGTGACCGCAGAACGGCGCTCAGCCTACTGTTTTGCCTCTTGGAGGCAGTCGGTGACGGCTGACGAAGGCGCACCAAGTCCACGTCCGCAACGTCGCGGCGTGAGAAACGCTGAAAGTAAGCAGCTCGCAATTGGGTAACGCCATCGGGTGACGCCACTGCCAGGCGGTACATTCACGGAATGCCCGAGCACATCATCAAACGCGCCTCATGGTGTGAGCACGAATATAGGCATTGCCCAGAGGGATGCCCTATTGAAGCTGCGGAAAATAGACTCCGCGAAGCGCACCGTCGCTGGCATGAATGTGCCGATTCATATCACAACCCCGATGACTTTCGAGATGGTTTAAATTCCGCTATCCAGGCCCTTCGAAATGTCACATTCGCACTTCAATCCGCAAAATCGCGAATCAAAGATTTTGAGGGATGGTACTTAAAAGAACAAGAACAAATGAGGACGGATCCAGTCCTGCGTTGGAGCCTCAACGCGAGGAACACGATTGTTAAACAGGGCGATCTGAAAACGTTGTCTCGATTCAAGGTGACCCTGATTCCTTCCTATGAGGCGGAAGCAGCCGCGGTTGCTGTAGAGCAGATTACCTGGGAAAAGCTTCTTGACTCCAGCCCCACTTCTGATGCCCAAACCCCGGTGGATGTACCCGTCGAACTGACAATCCAGAAGGTACTGGAAGAACTCCACGAGTTGGATCTCCCGATGAGTGTTCGCCAGAACGCTAGCGTGCTTTTCGAGCACCGATGGGTAGACGAGAAGATGCCGGAATACGAACTCCTCTCCCTCTTGGCGCACTCGTATGGGCGTCTAAACTCCGTACTTTCAAGATGTCACGCTCTCATGGAGATGAGAACTGTTCGGTTGTCGCGAGCAACTGGGGGCGAAGGGTCTGAGTGGAAACGCGAAGAGCTTGACGTCTTGCCACTGGATGGACGGTTGCCGTGCATGGCGTCCACGCGAGATCACCGAATCACCCGAGTTCGGTTATCGGATGGTAGTGAGGTGAAGGAGTATCGAAACTGGAAAACAGAATATGATCCGGAAATCGCTGAAATGGTCCATGAAACTGGCGTATATGGGGTCCTCCCCGAGGCTCCACAAGCGATGGAAGAGCTCCAAAGTAGCGAGCAACTTAACAAGTTGGTCGCGTACTACGCTGAATTAGCACGAGCAATTCTCCAGTCTGGACAGGATCATGGCTGGTTCAGCTTTTACTTCCGTAAGGGATTCCGCGTGGACGCACAAACCCATGTGGCCCTCGACAGTCAGGGCAAGCATGCGATATCTGCGGCAATATCGCGAACGGCTTTGGAAGTTGACGCAGATGCCGTCGTGATGGTCGGTGAAGCGTGGATGGCACCTTTCCAGCAGACGCCTGATGGCGCACACGTACCTCCCTTGTTAAGTCCGGCGCGAAACGAGGGGGTGATGATTGACGCCGTTGCGAAGTCAGGTGCCTGCGCTGGTGGGTACCTACCTTTTCGTGTCCTCCAAGGGGAGCCCCCGCACCGTGAAGTCGAGATCGACGAGTTCGTCACCCTGTCCGCCTCATCCGGTCTTTTGTTGCCCACTCGCTTGGCGTGGGGACTGGGGGGTAACGCGTTGACTGGCGAATCATTTTGGCGTGCACAAAGTCCGCAACCGAGACGGAGTTAGACCTACTTCCGATTTGGCGCGGGTCGCCACGGTGCCGAACGGCTGTGGTGCCCGGGCCTCGCGATGGATGACGCCATGAGCCCTGATTCGGGGTGTGCAGCGGGTCGTGTGTGCCGAGAAGAAAGTGATCGGTGAGTGGTTCACCGAGAATGGCCAGGCCGCCGCGGTGCACGGTCAGCCCGGCAATCGACGCGACCAGCACCACGGTCCTGTCGAACACGACGAGGACGATCGACGAGGCGGCGACGTGATCGGCCCGCAGTTTCCACACCCCACGTCCGCGCTCCCACAACTCCTGCGGCGGAAGCTCGGGGGCGTACCCGACGTGGGTGCGGCCCAGGGGGTCGTCGGGGTCGGCTGGGGCGGAGTCGCCGAGCCTGACCCGGACCGCGGTGATGCGCGGTGCGGGCTGCTTCGGACGAAAGCCTCTCAGCTCGGATGAGGCCCCGTTCTCCCGGTCCCGGGGAAGGTGGGTTAACGGGGGATAGTGCCTGTCGGCGAGGTGGACCGGGGGCAGCTCCCCGGTCGCGGTGAAGCGTTGTTGCTCGCAGAACTGCAGGCGCCGCTCGATATCGTCGTCCAGGGATGTATCTCGGATGTCGAAGCCGAGCTTCGTCAGCGCCCACCCGATCTCGCTGTCGTGCCAGCCGGGAAGATACGTGGACCGGAAGTGGCCGGCATCGTCCGGCACCGCCCTGTGCATCTCCTCCCGGCAGGCCGGTGGCAGCGCGTCGAGGATCCGCAGCATGCACGCGCCGAGCAGGTGTGAGGTCGAACAGCTCAGCGTAGGGCGGTGCTCGACGGCCGCGAGGGCGACGTACACGCTGACCATCCGCACGAAGTACGCCTCCACCAGCGGAAAGATCTTTTCCCACCACGGGGCGGTGTCGGCGGCTGTGGCGCGGAACAGGGCGTAGTGGGCACTGGTGTCGAGGAGGTGGACCGCGGCGGCCGCGGACTCGTCGAGCCTGTCGAGGATCAGGCGTGCGTGCTCGGTGACCTCGCATTTGCGGCACGGGTCGGCGAGCACCCGGAAGGTCGATTCGGAGGGCTGGAACCGCCGATGGCCGCAACTGTAGACAAGACAGCCCGGGGCGACGCAGTACAGGCAGGCGTGCAGGTCCCCGTTCTTCCACGCGGCGGGTGATCGGCGTTGCAGCGGGGTTTCCCGCCACTCGTGCCCGGCGGGGCAGCGCCACCACAGCATCTCGTGGGACGAGTTCGTGGTGGAGTCGAGATCGACCCCGGTGTTGCGGGTCGGATGTAGCTGGCGGAACAGTTCTGGGTGTTTGTCTTTGAAACGCACACGCCCCCCTCGAGACTCGCTCTTCGGTAACAGCACTTCTCGGGCATCACCGGCACCCGCCTCACTTCTGATCGCGTGCCCGGGGCGTTTACGTCAGCAAGCCCATGAACCCGCTGACGAACGCTCCCACGCCGCCGAGAAGCACCGTGCCTTCAGGGCGCACGGTCATCCGGCCGACCACCCGGACGAGAGGGACCCGACCACGGCGACGCCCGCGCCCAGCAGCATCAGAACGCCGGCGACCGGGCCGAGGAACTTCGAGGACACGTCGATCTCGGCAGCGGTATCCCCGCCTCGGCAGGGGCGGCTTCCCGGGCGTCGCCGTACCGGGCGAGGAAGTTCGTCATGACTGCGCACGGTAGATCAGATTCCGAGGACGCACGTGCGGCTGTAAGGGTCGTGACCAGCAGCGATGCCCGCGCGGGCATCGCTGAGCCTAACAACACCGCCGAACCTCGGGCGTGTCGCCGCAGGTCCTGCGGAGTGTCGCCGACGCACTCCCCTCTCCTGGCCGCGGATGTTTTCCGTGACCTCCGGTACCGCAGGCGCGGGAAGCCGGTCAGTACTGTCATGTGGTCCGTATCGAAGACCTCGAGGGGTGAAAGCTGTGGCACGCAAGGTTGTAGTGGAGCTGGTCGACGACATCGACGGCACCGTTTTCGGTGAGGACGGCGAGAGCATCAGCTATGCGGTCGACGGGGTGGAGTACGTGATCGACCTGAAGGACGAGCATGCCAGGGAGCTCCGCGAGATCTTCGACTACTACATCGCCTATTCGACCCGGGTCGGCGGCCGTAACCATCGCGTGGACCGGTCGGCCACCTCTCCTGCTGCGAAGCGGCCGCGGGGTGAGGCCACGAAGATCCGCGCCTGGGCGATCGAGCAGGGCTACGAGCTGTCCGCCCGCGGCCGCATCCCCGCCGAGGTCGAGCAGGCCTTCCGCGACGCCCACTGACCACCCTCGGGGGCCCGCACCTGGTCCGTGCCCGCGCGGGGATCACCTGCCGCGCGCGGAATATCCCCGGATGGTCTTTCGTTGAGGGAGCTGACGGTGGCGCGCATACCCCGGGTACCACACCAGAAAAGTCGCTGCGAGCGACCACTTGCCGAGAGGCGATATGGCGTCACTGTCACCCCGAACCGGGTCAGACCTTCATTGCGAAGCGTGCTCGGGAAGGGATGAGGAGCCGCTGACATCGGGGAAGGTGTCGGCGGCTTTCCTTCGGTGACGCCACTCGAACTGGCAGGTGATGGTAGCGACACGCGGATGCCGCCCGCCGTCGTTGATGCGTAGTCCCGGCATAGAAGACCAGTCGGCCAGCCCGTGAACCATCGTTGTATCGACCGGTGGGTGAATGCAGCGTGCTGATGGGGCACCGCCGCCGCCCGGTGTGGTTCGGGCAGCGTCGCGGCCGCTCGGAGCGGGTGTGGCAGACTTTTCGGTGTCCGCCGAGCCCGCGCGGCAGCCATGGATGTCGATGGCTCAGATGCGCTGGGCCGGGGAGGTATCGCAATGTGTGAACTCGACGCGGTCGTCGAGACCGGTGCTCCGCAGCGGGTGGGCAGTTTCCGGTTCTTCCTCGACGGGCACCGCTGGGAATGGTCCGACACCGTCGCCGTCATGCACGGCTACACCCCCGGCGAGGTCACCCCGACCACCGAACTGCTGCTCTCGCACAAACATCCGGACGACAAGATGGCGGTCACCGCGCTCCTCGAGCGCACCACCCGGGACGGTGAGCCGTTCAGCAGCAAACACCGCATCCTCGACACCAGTGGCCGCGTCCGTCACATCGTCGTCGTCGGCGACCGGATGCTGGGCGAGCACGGTCAGGTGATCGGCACGTCCGGGTTTTACATCGACGTCACCGCGGCCGTCGAGCAGGATGTGCAGGAGTCGGTGGACGGGGTGGTCGCCGAACTGGAGAAGTCCCGGGCGGTGATCGAGCAGGCCAAGGGCATGCTGATGTTCGCCTACGGCATCTGCGCCGACCGCGCCTTCGACGTCCTGACCTGGCATTCGCAGCAGACCAACACCAAACTCCGCGTCGTCGCCGAACGTCTGGTCGCCGCCGTGGCGACCGCCGCGTTGCTGCCCGATCAGGTGCGGGCCCGGTTCGACCACCTGCTGCTCACCACCCATCGCACCCCCCGGTAGCGGTCGGTTCTGCATGCAGGTGCGAACCGACCACCCCGATCCCACTGCCGGTCAGAGGTGTTTCGCGAGAAGGGGTGTGTGGGGCGAGGACACGCCCGCCGAGATTCGGATCCGACCGGGTCCCAGCCGGGGCGTGGACATCTCGGCAACTCGTGTGAGCCGGGTGATCTCGTCGCGCCCCTCCTCCGGTGCCGTGGGGCACCCCACTCGATCGCTGCCGGTCGAGGCCGACGGCCCCACGGACGACCAGCGGTGACGAACACCCCTGCGAGAGTGACACAATCGATCCATGTCCGCGCGTTACCACGTCTGCTACCGACAACACAAAGCTCTCGTCGAATTCGGCGTGTACACGGACCGGGACGAGGCGTTCCGGGTCTGCGCCGGGATACGCGGGCAGGGGTACGACGCAGGGGTATACGAGAGCGCCGGAGGGCAACTCGAGCAGATCGACCTCCCGCCGGCAGTCCCCGGCGCGGACTCACTCCCTGGGCCCTGCCCGGCACCCGATGCTTCCGTGGACTCGACGGAGAGCCAGCCGTGAGGGTCTGGGGACGGCGCCGACCATGCGCACTGAGCCCGACGACTGTCCGCGTCCCGTCGAATCGGCGACTCGGGTCGACGACCACCGGTGGAGGGTGTGGGCGCGTGTAGGTGGCACGCCGGCAGGGCACTCGCCAGTGACAGGCCGAGGTTCTTCTCGCGGCTGCAGTTCGACAAGCAGCGACCCCACGAGAACGGTGGGCCCAGGGGACGCGCGGCGGTGACGACAACAGGACAGGGGTGGTGGTGGACGAGGATCGGCGCAGTGCGCTGTGGCGGGCGGTCGCGGACGCCGCCGGCACCCCCGGACAGGGAACCTGGGGGCGGTCGGTGTGCCGCAACTGTGTGGACATCCTGGACGGAATCGACGCGGCGACAGTGACATTGCGCGCGACCGCGTCCGCCCAGGACATGCTCGGGGCCAGCGCCGAATGGGCGGGCCTGCTCGAGGACCAGCAGTACACCCTCGGCGAAGGACCCGGGATACAGGCCTTCACCCAGGGCACCCCGGTGCTGGTCGACGACCTTCCGGCCGCGGATTCCCGGTGGCCGATCTTCGCCGAAGCGGCGCAGGCGGCGGGGGCGGCGGCGATGTTCGCGTTTCCGCTGCAACTCGGCGCCATCGCACTGGGCACCCTGGATCTGTATCGGCGCACCCCGGGGGCACTGCCGGCGGGCACCGTCGCCGAGGCCGCCACCCTCGCCGACCTGATCGCCCTGGCGCTGCTGGCACGGGCGGACCGGGCCGAGGCCACCGGGCAGGACTGGCTCCGCCGCACCGGTTCCTACCACGACGTGCACATCGCCACCGGCATCCTGGCCGCCCGCCACAGCATCAGTCTGGCCGACGCCTTCGTCCGGCTGCGCGCCCACGCCTTCGGACGCGGCGCGTCGGTCCTCGACAGTGCCCGCGACGTCATCGCTCGTCGCATCGACGTCACCGAACCGGGTGAGTGAGAACATGGATACGAAGGAAGGTGATCGCATGCCCGAGAACACATCGGCAACGCCGTCACCGTTGATCGACGCCGTCTCGGAGATCACCGGTGCGCTCGTGGACGGGCACACCGACATCGGCGCGGTGCTCTACCGCATCACCGAGATCAGCGCCGACCTGTTGTCGGCGGCCGCGGCCGGAATCATGATCGTCGACCCCCGCGGGGGCCTGGCGGTGGTGGCGGCCTCGGACGAGCGGGCCCGCCTGGTGGAGCTGCTGCAGTCCCAGAGCGAGAGCGGACCCTGCGCCGACGCCATCCGCACCTCCGAGGTGATCGCCGTCCCCGATCTGGCGACCGGCGACGCCGACCGGTGGCCCGAATTCCGCACCGTGGCAACCGAGATCGGCTACCGGGCCATCCTCGCGGTGCCGATGATCCTCGACCGGCACACGGTCGGCGGGCTCAACATCCTGTTCACCGAACCCACCACGTTCGACCCGGAACAGCACCGGCGGGCCGGTGTGCTCGCGGATCTGGCGGTGCTGGAGTTGACGCAGGAGCGCGGCGAGCATCGCGCCGGCCGGTTGTCGGAGCGGACACTGGCCCTGCTCAACGACCGTGTGCACGTGGGCCAGGCCACCGGGATCGTCGCCGGCACCCTCGACATCACCCCCGGGCAGGCGCGGGCGATGATCGACGACCATGCCCGGCTTGCAGGGGTTCCGCTGCGGGCGCTGGTCCGGTCGATCACCGACGGAGCGATCCACCCCACCGAACTACGCGGAGCCGAGACACCCGCTCAGGGCGCGGACTGACACCTCGCCGGGCGGCGCCCGCCATGGACCACATACCCCTCCTGCTGCTCACCGGGTGGGAACATCCGGTGGGTCGAGCAGATCGAGCCGCAGGACATAGTCGAGCCATATCAGGGTGTCGGTGAGCAGTTCCGCGCGCCGGTACGGGTCGGGATGTGCGGTGGCGGCGGCGAGTTGCCGCCGCCCCTCGAAGGTGTACTCGGCCAAGAACGCCGCCACGATCGAGAGCACCCACCGTCCCGACGCCGGCAACGCGTCCAGGTCGATGGTGCTGCCGTCCTGCCCTCGCACCTCCAGAACATCTCGCCCGGCCCGACCCCGCCGAGACGCGCGAGCACCACCTCGACGATCGACGCAACGACCCATTCCAGCACGGTCGCGTACGACGGCGACGTGTCGCCCTCGCCGTGGCTGGGCCGGCTGCACAACCAGGAGATTTCCCGGGAGAGGTGGTCGATGTCGCGGTCGGAGGCAAGTCGCAGCAACCTCCCACCCACCGTGGCCGTGGCGTCGTCGGCGGCGTGGGGGCCCATAGCCGCCCGAGTTCCCCGCGACCGTGCACAGCACACCGCAGGCGCGATTGCAGAGCCGGTGACCGGGTACGACGAGCGGTGGCACGAAGGGGGCAGGCATCACCGAGGGCCCACCGTGCAGATGGTCGCGCGACTGCATACTCGATGGGCGCGGCGGGTACTCGCGTCCTACCGGTGCAGCCCGGATACTGGTGCCCCCGCGCTGCAGCCGGACCCTCTCCGTGAACCGCACCCACTCGGTTCCCGGAAGGGGCCGCCCCGCCGCGCGCGACCGGCAACTCGTCGTCCCCCACGCCTCGCGCGCGACCCGGTCGCGGAACCCGCTTCCGCTCACTTGACGCTTCACCGAAAGCGAACACCACGCTCACGGATCGGCGACGATCTTCTTACTGGTGGGCGGCGTGCTCGTTCTCGACCGTCTTCAACGCGACTTCGTTGAGCGGCAAGTTCGCACGCTGCGACTGCGCGGTCAGCCGGGCGAACGCCTGATCGGCGTCGATGCCGTGGCGTTCCATCAGCATCCCCTTGGCCTGACCGATCACATCCCGCGATGCCAGCGCATCCCGGAACTGCTGCTCACGCAGGGTGGCGATCAACGCGATCGCCGCATGCGTCGCCAGGGTTCCCCCCACACTGATCGAGGCGTCGTCGAACGCGCCGACCCGGCTGGCGTGCAGATTCAACGCGCCCATCGTGTTCTCGGTGGTGTAGAGCCGGAACGCCAGCATCGACCGCGCCCCGGCCGCCGCGGCCGCCGGGGCGAACCGCGGCCACCGCGATTCGGCGCTCATGTCCGGCACCAGCACGGTTTCGTGTTCCCAGATCGCCTGCAGACACGGGCCGTCCCGGAGCCGGTGCTGCAGGTCGTCGATGGTGTGCGGCAGCGGCGAGGTCGCCGCCCGCGACTCGAACCGCCGCCCCTTCCGCACCAGGGTGATCCCGGCGTGTTCGGCGCCGGGCACCACCTCCACCGCCGCCCGGGTGATCACCTCCAGGGTGCCCTGGATGCTGGCGTGCTCGGCCCGCAGCTCACGGGCGATCTGCTCGAGTTCGTCCCTCAGCCGCCTCTCGAACGTCCCACTCTCCGCACCACCGCGGGCGGACCCGTCCATACCCCTATCGTCGCACTACCGGATCAGGATTCAAGCCCTGAACACCGCAGAACACCGCTACTCCGAGCCCTCGGAAGGGTGATCCTCCGGGCAACGTCCGGTTCGGGGGAATCGTCCTACGCCGACGTCGAGCACCCCACCGGGAACTCCCCCGGACCGCACGCGAATCGTCATCGGGGCTCCGCGAGTACCGGCGTCCGATCCGGGAGGGTGCTGTTTCCGCTACTGCACATAGGCCCCATGTGACCGGCCGTAGGGCGATATTCGAAACCTGCAGTATTGCGGGGTCTTCGGATCCGGCTCGTCATCGTGCTGGGGACCTGTGACGTCTCATGCGTGATCCGGGCAGAAGAGATCGGGCGTGATGGTCCATCCGGCGCCGGCGAGCCAGTGTCGAACCGGCCCGGCCAGCTCACCGGTCTCGGCCAGCTCAGCGAAACGGCCGGCGAGGATGGGCCCGTCGCCACACACGGCGCACGCAACGTCGAACGCTGGTTGTCCGGGTTCGCAATGACGGCAGTGCTGTCGACTGATCACCGTCTCGCGCTGCTCCGGGTCGGGGTGGAGCCACAGCACGGCGAGGTCCGCGCGCTGGTGCGCTGCCTCGGCGCGTGTGGTGGGCTCGTGCCCGCAGGTCGGGCACGTACGCGGCGTCAGCACCGGCGCAGGCGGATCGGCGGCCACGACGGTCTCCTGCGTGACCGGGGCGATGTCCACGCGCCGTGTGTTCAGATGCCCATACACGGTGGTGCGCGGCACCTTCAGCATGCCGGCGATCTGCGCGACGGTGTGCTCCCCCGCGTCGTACAGGCGTTGCGCGAGGGCGATCTGAGCGGAGCTGAGCTTCGACGGTCGGCCGCCCTTCCGGCCGCGGGCCCGCGCCGCGGCCAGGCCGTCACGGGTGTTCGCGACGATGAGCTCGCGCTGGAATTCTGCCAGGACCGACAGCATCCCGAACATGGCGCGGCCCTCGGCGGTGGCGGTGTCGATGCCCTGCTCGAGCACCTGCAGGGCCCATCCCCCGCTCACGCAGGTCGGCGCCGAGGGTGATCAGGTGCAGCATCGACCGCCCCAGCCGGTCCAGCCGGGTGATCACCAAAATGTCCCCGTCGCGGAGCAGCTGCAGCACCAGGTCCAGCTGCGGCCGTGACGCCTTCGCCCCGCCCGCGTGGTCGACGTGGATGTCCGCGGCGGCCACCCCTGCGCGACGCAGCGCGTCGACCTGATGGTCGGGATTCTGGTCTGCGCTGGAGACACGGGCGTAGCCGATCAACATGTGTCGAAAATACCCTTAGATGAGGGTTTCCGACATTCCGCGTGTCATTGGCAGGCCGAGAACAGGGGCAATATTCTCCGTCGGAACCGCACGTGGGAGCCCCCGTCAGGGGGATCTGAGATGTTCGGCTGGCGGGGGCCACTGCACCGGTGACTTCGCCTGAGGGGGATGCGAAGGATCGGTGCCAGTCCAGGAAGGTCGCGATGCAGGTCGTCGAGGCGGTTGTCGGTGACGTCGAGCGCGAGAGCCAGGCGGCGGTGGCGAGTTCGCAGGCGAGGCGTCCCATCTGGATGAGAAAGGTGCTGCGTCCGGCCGTGGGCTACCGGGTGGGGGTGGCGTCGGCGTACGCTCTCGGCGATGTGTTCGGCGAGACCGCCCATCCGGCTCAGGTCCGACACCAGGAACACACCGGTGACGACCTGCCGCAGGTCCCGGGCGACGGGTGCCTGCAACGCCAGCAGGGCCATCGCCTGGTCCTCACACGGCCCTCGCACGGCACCGATCCGCTCGGTGACGGCGAAGACCTTCTCCGCGGCGGTCAGATCGGCAGCGCCGAAGGCGTCGGTGGCCGTGGTGATGGCGTCACCGGCCAGCCGGCGCATCGTGGTGAGCTGGTCGAAGAGGGTGTCGAGCTGGTCGTGAAACTTCGTCCGCATCTGCTCACCATCACCCATGAGCACGGGGGTGGTACCTCTGCGGGTGGGACGGGATCAGCGACGGCACGCGAGCCGGCAGCGGAACCCGGACCCGCACACCGACTTCGACCCTCGTTCGGGACCGTAGTGTGGTGCGCAGGTCAGGAGCGTGGTTCGGGGCCGAGTGCGACCAGTTTCTCGGCCACCACCGTCAGCGATGTGTTGCTGTCCTGGGAGAGTGTGGCGAGCATCTCGAACGCGCGGACCGCGTCCACGGCGAAGCGTTCCATGATCATGCCCTTGGCCTGACCGATGATGTCGCGGGAGGCGAGGGCGGACCGGAATTGTTCGTGGTGGCGTGCGGCGCTCAGGGCCATCGCGGCGTGGGCGGCGAGGGCTTCGGCGATCGCCTCGTCCTCGACGCCGAATCCGTGCGGGGTGAATGAGAAGAGGTTGAGTGCGCCCATGCTGTCGCGTTGGGTGTAGAGCTGGAACGACATGCTGCTGTGCACGCCGGCGTCGACGGCGGCGCGGGCGAAGTTCGGCCACCGTGGTTCGGTGCGGAAGTCGTCGGAGCGGACCACCATGGCGTTGAGTGCGGCCTCCACGCAGGGGCCTTCGCCGAGCTTTTCCTGGACAGCGTCGAGTTGTTCGGGCAGTTCCGACGTGCCCGCGTGCGAGGCGAAGGTTTTCTTCGATTTGACGACGAGGATGCCGGCGCTGTCGGCGCCGGACACCGAGGCGACGGCGGCGGCCGTCACCCCGCGCAGGGTGCGATCGAGGTCGTGGGGGACGACTCGCGGGCGAGTTGCGCCATCTGGCGGGTCAGGTCCTCCGGATCGGCAGGTTCACTCACAGTCGCCACTTCCTTTCCCGTGGGCGGTGTACCCACGGGCCGAAAGGACAACCCACGATGATCAGGTACGGGGATCGTCCGTTCACCGAGCCCGGCGGTCTCCTATTGTCGCCGCGCCGGGGTGCACGTGAATGACAGCTGTAGCCGCGGCCGGAGGTGTTCGCCCGGGCCGTCCCCGGGTTCGGGTACTACCGCCTCGGGGTCTTGCCGGTGGGCTTCTGCCTGGTCGTGGTCGGCGCGGTGTGCGGTGTGCGGTGTCGCGGAGCTGGGCGTAGGCGGTCAGGATGTGTTGGAGGTGCTCGTCCGCCGCCGGGTCGGCCCGATGGGGGTGCGGGTGGGGTGGCGGCGGCGCAGCAGCCGCCGGTAGGCGCTGGCGATGTCGGCCTGGGATGCCGACGGGGACAGGCCCAGCACCCGGTAGGGATCGCGTTCGGTGGCCATCACCTCGCCTCATTCGGGGGACACGAGAACCGGTGGTTCCGGGCTCGGGATGCCGGAACCACCAGGGCGGGGCGGGCCCGGCCCGCACCAGGGGGACCCGCCCCCGCTGGTCGGCTGTACGGCCCGCCGGCAGGCGTCGCGCGCCATCGTCGGACTCGTGCAATCCCGGCGGCGCATGCGATCTCGATACGGAGGTCGGGTTCGGAAGGGCGCGAAGGACTTCCGATCAGGTCAGTTAAGACACTCGCGCGACGGAGTCCTCAATTCCATCCGCGGTATCCTCCGGTCGCGTTCTCACGCCGTCGCCGGCGCTGGGTTCACTGGGGGTGGGCACTGCCCGCCCGGACGGCCGACGAGACTGCGGGTGCCAGTCACTGGCGCTGCGCCCCGGTCGAATCCGCTCCCGAACGCATGCTCGGATTCTCGGTCGGCGCCCTCACTTTTCGTCTCGGGGATCGGCGGCGGGCGGATGTGCCCCCGGGGGTCCGCCGCGCCGCACCGCGAAACAGTGACAGGTGAGGGAGGCGGCGGCGGAACCCCGTCCGTTGGTTCCTTCTCTGGTTTCTCACTCCTTTCGCCATCTCAGACGGTGCTCGGCCTTTCCGGTGTCGGTGGTGAGCGCTGGGTGGCGCGGATCTCGGGCAGCGGCGGGGCGAGCGCCGTCCACCACACCGGAGCGGGAGGAGACGAACGCGGCGGTCCGGCCGGTGCGGTGGCCACCCGGCGGAGCAGGACCACGGCCTGCGGCGTGAGCGCGTCGGCGAGGATGCGGTCCGAATCAGCTACGAGCAGTGCGTAGTCCAGCTCGTGCCACGGCCACACCGTCTCGCGTTCGGCGGGCTCCCCTGGGTCGGTGGCGTTCACCTCGGCGACCATATGTGTCGATGTCATCGTCTGTTCACCCCCTCCCACACCGTCGACCTCGGTCAGGTGCAGCCGGTCGTGTCATCCAGTCGGGTCAGGCGGTGACGGCCTTCTGTTCGGAACGACCGTTGCTGCTGATTTCGATCTTGCGGGGCTTGGCCCGCTCCGCGATCGGGATCGTCACCCGCAGCACCCCGGCCTCGTAGTTCGCCTCGATCTTGTCGACGTCGAGGTTCTCCCCCAGGAACAGCTGCCGGCTGAACACCCCGCGCGGGCGTTCGGCGGCGACCATCTCCCGGTTCTCGTTCAGTGCGGCCCGTTCGGCGTGCACCGTCAGGGTGTTCTTCTCGACGTCCAGATCCAGCGAGTCGGCGTCGACTCCGGGCAGATCGAACTCCACCACCAATCGGTCCTCTTCCCGCCAGGCGTCCATCGGCATCACCGCCGGACGGGCCGCGGTACCGAGGATCTGCTGGGTGAGTCGGTCCAGATCGCGGAACGGATCCGTGCGCATCAACATCATGTCCACCTACCTCCAGAATCCTTTCATCCCATCAGGTAAACTTCCTACAGATGCTGTAGATTCGTTATAGCATCTGCCGTAGACTATGGCAAGAGAATGTGCGAGAAAAATCCCGATCGGAGCGACAAGATGCCGGAAGACTCCGATCGTCGGGATTCCGAATCGCCATCGGTGCGTGGAGTTTACGGAATTTCTGTGGCTGCCGAGCTGTCCGGTTTCGGGGTCGCGGCGCTGCGCCTGTACGAGGACTACGGACTGATCACCCCCGGCCGCACCGGCGGCGGCACCCGCCGCTACAGCGACTTCGACCTGGCCCGGCTGCGGCGCATCGCCGAACTCATCGACGCCGGAGTCAACCTCGTCGGCATCGGCCGGGTTCTCGACCTCGAGACCCGTACCGGCGAACTCGAACGCGACAACCTCCGCCTGGAAGCGGACAACGCGCAACTGCGCGCCGAACAGGACCCCACCGCCGCCCCCGCACCCGTCCGCGAACCCGCCGAGCAGGCGGCACCGGCACCGGAGACCACCCGACGCGGGCGGCGCCGGCGCCCGGCAGCCCGCGGCTGAACCGGATCGGGGGACGCCCCCGCCCCGAAACGACCCGACGGCGACCCCCGCTGAAGTGAAACCGGCATCTGAAAGACGGCAGCCGCGAACGGTCGGCCGGGTCGCAACCGAGTGCACCCACCACCTCGTGGCCCGGTTCCTCGAAAACCGGACTCGGAGGGGCTGTCGAGGAACAGCGTGAGCGCGTGAGAGATGACCGGGACGGGGAGTCATGTGCGGTGGAGGCGCTCAACCATGAGCTGTTGCCCGAACCGACCCCACTGCCCGACGACGATGCAGCCACGAGGGGCGGGCGATTGACGGGCGGTGTTCGGCAGCAGGCGGTGTCGCGCATCGGCGAGCTGTCCCCACCGCCCCCACACCCATGCGGCCGACGAGCGCCGCTGCCCCGGTGCGGCTACGCCGACCCGGATATGCGGAAGCGCCCTAAGCGCCGCGCCGGTGGACCACGGTCGGGACCGGAAAACGGTCCGGAGACCGGCATTCGAGGTGTAGCAGATCGGCGATCACCTCATCGGTTCGATCCGCAATGCACTCAGGTTGCGGCTGCCGGCCGAGCCCGAGCCCGCAGATGATCAGGACTCGATCGGGGCACTGTCCCTCGATGCCCAACGACCACCCGAAGTGCCGGTTCCAGGCGAGAAGGATGCGGCGCCCGCCGTAGTACCGGAACTGCTTCGACACCACGATCACCGCATCGAAGCTGACCTCGTCCCATCGGCGGATCGTCTCGGCGTTCACTGCCCGCGCGACCGCGAACACATATGCGCTGCTGTCCGGATCGTTGCCGGCGCCGACGCCGACGCTCATCGTGAACACCTCCGTCGCGGAACACGTACCCCGCGGTGACGTCGAAAGTACCCCTCGGTGCTGGTCAAGTCCGAATCGACCGGTTCCGTGACGGCGTGTGCCTCGGTGGGGATGGGTACCCGGTGGTCGTCCTCGGGTCTGCTACTGCCGCGCTGCGTACCTCCGGGCATACAGGACAAATCGTGCCGCGAGAGGTGCTCGCCGCTCCGAGGGGGTTGCGCGGTGCACCGGACCGTGTGTACCTCCCGTGAGGGCCCTGATCTCCTGAAGCTGTCATAAAGTGCAAAGTGGACCCGAAAGTGCTGGTCACGTGGCGTCTGGGGGTCCGGTAGTGGCCAGGCAGGGTGGCCGGGGACCGGATGGCTGCGTGTTGCCAGCGGCGTGTGGCTACTCTCGGCGCCGTGGGGTGGACAGTGTTTCTGTGGCTGGTGCACGGCGGCCAGTCCGGGTTTGACGTAGCGCTGCACTTTGCACTTCCTGACAGCTTCAGGATTCCGGGGCCGGATCGGGATGCAACCAGTCCACAGCGAGGTCGGCGCGCTGGTGCGCGGCCTCCAGGACGGAGGCACGCACAGGGATGTTGTCGGTTTCCTGTGTCCACCGGCCCGCACCCGGTGGCGGTCACGACGGGGTACCAGGAATCCGAGCGAACCGCAGCGAGCTGAAGCGACCCTTCTTATATAGATAGGTCAAGAAAACTATCGACTTGTATTGACAAGTTGGTGTTGTGTGGATCACAGTATCGACATGGGAAATCCACACACCTACGACGTGGTCGTGGTCGGAGCCGGCATCGTCGGACTCGCCCACGCCTACCATGCTCTGAACCGCGGCCTCTCGGTCGCCGTCGTCGATCACGCGGACCGGGTCTCCGGCGCGTCCGTCCAGAATTTCGGGCACGCCTGCATCACCGCCCAGTCCGGGGTCGCCTACGACTACGCCCGAGCCGGGCGGCGGCACTGGCTCGACCTGTCCAGAAAGGCGGGGTTCTGGTCCGCCGAATCGGGCACCTTCTGCGTCGCCCGCCACGACGACGAGTTGGCGGTGATGCGGGAGTTCGCCGACCTGCGCGGCCCCAGCCAGGTCGAGATATTGTCCCGGGAGCAGACCCTTGCCCGGCTACCCATCGCACCCGGCGGCGTCACCGGTGGGATGTACCTTCCCACGGACCTGCAAGTCGATCCCCGGCAGGCCGCCCCCTCGATTGCCCGCTGGCTGGAGTCGTGCGGGGTCGACTTCTTCTGGCGCACTGCGGCATCCGGCTTCGAGCCCGGGGTGGTGCACACGACGCGGGGTGATCTGCGCGCCGGCACCACGTTCGTCACCGTCAACTACGACATCGACCGGCTCTTCCCCGAACCCGCCAGTCGCGACGGCCTGCTGCGGTGCCGGCTGCACATGCTCCGGGCGGTACTCCCCCCGTCGTCCACCCTGCCGGCGCCGTTGTTCACCGGGTGGTCGCTGCTGCGGTACTCCGGCTTCGAGGGACTCGCCGGCACGGCGGCGGTGGCGCACCGATTGCAGCAGGAATATCCCGAGTACGTCGATCTCGACCTGCACCAGATGTACACCCCCCAGCCCGACGGCTCGATCCTGATCGGCGACACCCACGTCCGCGAAGTCTCCACCTCCCCGTTCCAGTCGGAGGCCGGATTCGATGCCCTCCTCGAGCGGGCACGGGACCTGTTCGGGGTCAGCAACATCGAGGTCATCGAACGGTGGCAGGGGGTGTACTGCTCGGCCCCCGAGTCCGAATTCCTCCTCGAGGAGCCGATGGACGGAGTCCACGTCGTCACCGTCACCACGGGAATCGGCATGACCACCAGCATGGGCCTGGCCGAGGCCAGCGTCGAGCGCGCGTTCGCATCCGATGGAGCCGCGGTCCCGGCATGAAATCACCTGTTAAACAACACAACTCATCACATAACCCCGAGAGGACTGTACCGATGACTACACGCACAACCGACGCCGCAGCACCGACCAAGCCGGAGGTGACCCTCGTCGTCTTCGACATGGCCGGCACCACGGTCGAAGACAGCGGGCTGGTGGAACGCTCCTTCCAGGCCGCCGACCGGTACGCGGGGCTGTCGAAGACCCCCGAGGACCAGGCGCGGATGATGCAGTACGTGTCCGACACCATGGGCCAGTCCAAGATCGTGGTGTTCCGCCACCTCAGCGGCGGACACGAGGAGCAGGCCCAGGCCGCGAACAAGGAGTTCGAGCGGTGCTACGCCGAACTGGTCGAGGACGGCAACTGCTCCGCCATCCCCGGCGCGGTCGACGTCATCACCCGGCTCCGCGAGCGTGGCATCAAGACCGCGCTGACCACAGGTTTCGCGCACACGACGCAGACGGCGATCATCACCGCCCTGGGATGGGAGGACCTCGCGGACGTCGTCCTCTGCCCGGACGGCGGGCTCCGGGGACGCCCGCATCCGGACATGCCGCTGGCCGCCCTGATGCGCACCGGCACCGAATCGGTGCAGTCCATGGTCGTTCTCGGGGATACCGCCTCGGACGTGACCAGCGGGCTGAGGGCCGGTGCCCGCGCCTCGATCGGTGTGCTCACCGGGGCCCACGACGCCGCGCAGCTCTCCGCCGCCGGCGCCACTCACATCCTCGACAGCGTGGCGGACCTTCCCCGCCTGCTGCTGTCGATGCGTTCCTGATCTGCCAGGTACTTCCCCTCCCCTTGACGACGACCGTGCCGCCGGCACCCAGCCCGTCCCGACGGCACGGTCCTCGTCCCTCCGATGGCCCCACCTGCGCCAGCGGACCCCGCACCCGCCATCCCTCGATGGCCGCCCGTCCCATCACGGGCACCACCCGATCCGGCGGCAACCTGCCACCTACCGCCCCTGATCGGTTCCCTCTCGGCAGGTCATACACGCGTGCACCGGCCTCGTCCGGGCCGGTTCACCTTCACCTCGAGGTGCACATCATGACGCCAACACTCGTGACCCCACAAGAGACCGTCCCCCTCTATCGGCGCTGGCGCATTCAGATCTTCGCCATCACCTGGATCGCTTACGCCGGTTTCTATTTCAGCCGCCAGGCGTTCTCCGTCGCCAAACTCGGCATCCTCGAAGACCCCCTGGTCAACACCACGCTGACCAAGGGCGCCCTCGCGAATCTGGATGCGGTATATCTCGCCGCCTACGCCTGCGGGCAATTCGCCTGGGGCTCGGTCTCGGACCGGTACGGCCCGCGGGTCGTACTGCTCGGCGGCCTGGCCATCTCGGCGATCGCCACCATGTTCATGGGCCTCGCCCCGACCCTGCTCTTCCTCCTTCCGCTGATGATCGTCCAGGGCCTCGCCCAGTCCACCGGGTGGTCGGGGACGCTGAACAACATGGCCCAGTTCTTCTCCATCGGAGAACGTGGCCGCATCCTCGGCATCTGGAGCACCAACTACGCCTTCGGGGGCCTCGTCGCCGCTCCGGTGCTCGGCTGGGTCGCGTACAGCGTGTTCGGGAACTGGCGGTCCGCGTTCTTCACCGGATCACTCACCGTGCTGATCGTGTTCCTGCTCGTGTTCTTCCTGCAGCGGAACCGTCCCGAGGATGTCGGGCTGCCCCCGATCGAGGAATATCACGCGCAGGATGCCGCGCAGCTCGTCGACGAGAAGTCCTCCTCCGAGGCCATCGCCGAACCCGCACGATCGGTACGACAAACCTTCCTGACCGTGATCCAGGACCGGATGGTCGTGACGTTGGGCGCCGCCTACTTCCTCCTCAAGCCGGCCCGCTACGCGATCCTGCTGTGGGGTCCGGTAATCGTCGCCGAACGGCTGCACAACACCGGCCACCTCCAGGCGGTCGTCATCCCGATCGCCTTCGGCGTCGCCGGGGTCATCGCCCCGGTGGTGATCGGCCGCATCTCCGACAAATTGTTCCACGCCCGGCGCATCCCGGCGTGTGTGCTGAGCCTGGCCGCGCTGGTCACGATCCTGGCCCTGTTCACTCCCCTGACCGGCACCGGAAAGGCGTGGGTCATGGTCGCGGTCCTCGCCGTCATCGGCCTGACCATCTACAGCGCCGACGCGATGATCTCCTGCGTGTCGGCGGTCGACTTCGGTACCTCCAAGCACGCCGGCGCCGCCAGCGGCATCATCAACGGCTGCGGTTCGGTCGGGGCGATCCTCGGCGGCCTGCTCCCCGGCTACCTCACGACGTCGACACTGTTCTACGGATTCGCGGTCGCCGCATTCCTCGCGATGCTCCTGCTGCTGCCGCACTGGAACCGGATGCCCGCCGCCGAGTGACACCCGAACGCCATCGGATCGCCGAGGCCACCGCCTCGGCGATCCTGACCGTCGAGTCACACCTCAGGTTCGGACCGTGTCCTCGGCAGCGGGATCCCACTCCGCCACATCCACATCCACCGTGCGGGGATCGATCGTGCGAGCATTGACGATGCTGAACGCCACCAGGTCCGGACGATACCGATCGTCCGCATACTCGAACGGGACACCGTGCTCGTCGAACGACGTCCGACGCTCACGCAGCAACGGAGCGCCCTCGTCGATGCCGAGGTTCTCGGCATCGCCACGATCGGCGGCGACGGCATCGAGCACGTGCCGCATCGACTCGAATCGCACCCCCCGCGACGCCAGAAAATCTGTGATCGACCCGGAATCGGTATCGAACTCGAACAACAGAGAGCCGGCCGCATCGGTGAAGTTGCTGCGCTCGACCATCGTCGGCTCGCCGTCCAGCAGCCGAACCCGGAGTACCTCGACCACGAAATCGTCCCCGGTCAGATTCAGCGCGGCCGCCGCCGCACCGGTCGCCCGGCGCCGGGACACCTCGACGGTCCTGCTCCCCGCCGCACGGCCCGTCCGGCGCGCCCACTGCGAAAACGGGGTGAACGTATCGAGCGTCTGCATGACATCCCCGCTGCGCACAATTGCCGGCTTACCCCGGCTGAGCTCGATCAGGCCCTCGTTCTTCAGTGTCCCCAACGCCTGCCGCACCGGCCCCCTCGACACCCCGAACCGGACACCCAACGCGCTCTCGCTGGGCAACGAATCCCCCACCGCGAACTCCCGACGCAAGATCTGGGCCCGCAGCTCCCCCGCGACGTACTCGTGACGAGAGGGAACCACCACAGCAAATCCCTCCCCTCCGCCGCACGGGCACCCGCCCGACCCGTGCCCCAGAGTGTATCGACACGCTCAGCGCCCGTGCCGAACACACACCGGCCGCCGGCCCCCACCGGCTTCTACCGCGCCGCGGCAGTGCGCTCCGCCGATCTGCGGCGGAGCTGGTCGAGCGCGCCGACAATCGCCGAGCACTCTCCCGACGGCAGCAACGGCAACCGGACGGTCGCACTCGATATCCGGCCCTGGGCATGCAGAACGGCCTTGATGACGGTGGGATTGGGCTCGGACATCAGCGCACACGCGGGAGCGACCAGCTGGTTCCCCAGAGCCCGCGCCTCCGCGAGGCTCCCGCTGCGCCACAACTGAAACAATTCGACGAACTCCCGTGTACACACGTTCGCCGTCGCCAGGATCGCTCCCGCCGCGCCCATCGCCAGCAAAGGCGCGACCAGGGCGTCTTCCCCCGCGAGCACCGCGAACGTATCCGCAGACCCGGCGAGCAGCCGGGCGGTGTCGGTGTCCACCGAGCCGACCGCCTGCTTGATGCCGACAATCCGTGGATGCTCCGACAGACTCAGGATCGACCGCCAGCCCAACTGCCGGCCGGTGCGGTACGGAACGTTGTACACAATCAGCGGGAGCGGGCTCCGCTGCGCAACATACTCGAAATGCGCCACCACCCCCGCCTCGGACGGACGGGTGTAGTACGGGACCACCACCAAAACAGCCGCAACATCGGCGCTCTCACCGAGCTCCTCGATCGCACGGACCGTGCCGACCGTGTCATTCGAACCCGCCCCCACCACCAAAGGGACACCGTGCTCCCGGCACACCCGACCGCAGATCCGCACCACCTCCCGACGTTCCCGCGGGCTCAGGGTGGACGACTCCGACGTCGTCCCCAACGCGACGACCCCGGCCGCCCCCTCCTCGATCACCTGGTGCGCAAGGCGTTCCAAGTCGACGGCGACGAGTTCACCACTGGCAGAAAAGGGCGTGATGACGGGGACGAAAATTCCTGACGGAGCGAAGGTCATGCACCCAGTCTCTCCGGCCATTCCATCAAAGATCCAGTTACTCTTTATGATGCCGCCCGTAAGCTGTTCTGATGCTCGACATTCGCAAGCTCAGACTTCTCCGCGAACTCGCCCACCGCGGCACCCTCGCCGCAGTGGCAGAAGCACTTTCGTACACCCCATCCGCGGTGTCGCAACAGATTTCCGCACTCGAACGCGAGGCCGGCCGCGCCCTCCTCACCCGCACCGGAGGCCGGGTCCATCTCACCCCGGCCGGGACTGTCCTCGTCGAACACACCGAGCAGGTGCTCGCCGACCTCGAACGAGCCGAAGCCGCACTCGCCGGCAGTGATGCACACCCGTCCGGACCCGTTCGCCTGGGCGCCTTCCCGAGCGCCCTGCGGCCGATCGTGCTCCCCGCACTCCGGGAAATCGGCCGCACCGCACCGAACGTGGCGGTGACGGTGACCGAGGTCGACCCCGCCGACGTGCCGGACCTGCTCCGCGGAGGCCATCTGGACATCGCTCTGGTGCACGAATACGACAACGTCCCCTCCACCATGGGGTCTGGCATCGACCTCGAACCACTCCTCGACGAACACGTGTACCTGGCGTCCACCCCGGCAACAGCAGCAGAAGACGCCGCGATCCGCAGCCACTCCCGCAGCCACTGGATCGTCGGCAACCCCGGCACCCTCTGCCACACCATGACCATCCGCAGCTGCCAATCCCACGGATTCGAACCGCACATCACCCACCACATCGACGACTACCCCACGACCCTGCACCTCGTCGCCGCCGGAGCCGGCGTGGCGCTGATCCCCCAACTCGGTGCAACCGACGCCCCCATCGACGTTGCACTCACCCCCCTCCCCATCGGCAGACGAACCCGGATCGCCTACCGCGACGGAAGTCGCTCCCACCCGGCATACGCCGCCGTCAGCGCCGAACTACACCACGCAACCCACCACCTCCACCAGCGTTCACGGGCGGGATAAGGAGCGCTGGCACCGGGGAAGGTGCCGGCGGCTTTCCTCTGGCCCCTCCACCCGCGCCGATCAAACATCGTCACCGGCGCGACCTCGGTGAAGCTGACGAACGGCGGGAGCAGATCAGGCCATGACCATCCCCACCCCAGCGGTCCCCAGCACGCCAACACACCCCTGCACGAGGTCGCCCTCACCGTTGTCGAGAACCGGATCGAGACCGTCAGGTCGGCAGCGGTATCAGTACACGCTTGTTGAATTTGGCCCGAAGCCCACGTCAGATGTGATCGGGACACCGGAGCACCGGGGTTGTGGCCCACCCGGAGTTGGTTAACCAGTGCAGCACCGAATCCGGAATGCCGCCGGTGGATGCGCTATCGGCGAGGGATCCGGTGAGGATGGGACCGTCGCCGCAGATCGAGCAGGCGACGTCAAAGGCCGAATCCGTGGGTTCGCAATGCCGACAGTGGTGTCGGCCGATCGGTGTGCCCTGACCATCCGGATCGGGATGCAACCAGTCCACCGCGAGGTCGACGCGCTGGTGCGCGGCCTCGGCGCGGGTCGTCGGTTCGTGCCCACACGTCGGACAGGCGCGGGAGGACCGCGTCGCCGGCACCGCTGCGGGTTCCGGTTCGGTCGGTGCGGGTGCACGCCGCGTGTTCAGATGCCCGTACACGGTGGTGCGCGGCACTTTCAGCATGGCGGCGATCTGCGCGACGGTGTGCTCACCGGCGGCGTAGAGGCGTTGCGCGAGTGCGATCTGGTCGCTGCTGAGCTTCGAGGGCCGGCCGCCCTTGCGGCCGCGGGCCCGGGCGGCAGCCAGGCCGTCGCGGGTGTTCGCGACGATGAGCTCGCGCTGGAATTCTGCCAGGACCGACAGCATCCCGAACATGGCGCGGCCCTCGGCGGTGGCGGTGTCGATGCCCTGCTCGAGCACCTGCAGGCCGATGCCGCGCTCGCGCAGGTCGGCGCCAAGGGTGATCAGGTGCAGCATCGACCGCCCCAGCCGGTCCAACCGGGTGATCACGAGGACGTCGCCCTCGCGGAGCCGCCGCAACACCAGATCCAGTTGCGGACGTGAGGCCTTCGCCCCGCCCGCGTGGTCGACGTGAATGTCCGCGGTAGCCACCCCGGCGCGGCGCAGCGCGTCGACCTGGTGGTCGGGGTTCTGGTCTGCGGTGGACACGCGTGCGTAGCCGATCAACATGTGTCGAAAATACTTCTTTCGGAGGTTTTTCGACATACTTTCTCGACACGAGTTGTCGACGCACTTTTGGTGGCGAAACCACTGCTCAGTGCGGGTGTCGAGAAATGATCGATTCTCGACAAGTTGTGGACAGGAGGGGCCGGCTCGTCGAGTCCGTGAGTGTGGACCGTTCTGCGGTGATCCCGGATCGGGATCAAACCCACAGCACTGCGATGTCAGCTGTGCTGGCGCGCGCTATGGGGCAAGTGCTCGTGGGCGGGCGGTGTGGCGTAGGCGTGAGCGGGGTTAGTCGCGGGAGAGTAGTGCTGCGAGCCGCGTTTCGGCGTCGAGGTAGGTTTCGTCGGCGACATCGAACGTTACGTGGGCGATCTCGCCTCCGGTGAAGTCGAATTTCGTTGTGTAGGCCCGGCTGACGGCGTCACCGCCGTCGTAGCCGATGCACAGTCCTTCACCACACAGGGAGAATTGGATGGGCATCGTCTTCATGGGACCCTCGGCGACCATGGTGTCGTTGATATAGAGCCTGGTGGTGCCGGTCGGCTCTTGATACGTACCGACACCCTGTTTGATGAATTCCATTCCGAGGATGTAAGTCCCGGGCGCGGGGGCATCGGCAACGAATTGTTGCTCATCACCGATGCCGAGGAAGTTGTAGGTGTAGACGAGCTTGCCGTCTTTGAGGAACATCGCGTGGCCACCGAACCGCGATCCCTGAGCGAAGATCACCCCCTGCGCGGCGGCGTCGGCGATGGTGACCTCGGCGAGGATCTTGAACGACCCGAGATGGGTGTTGGCGGCGGAGTGTTCGGGAACTTCGGAGGTACCTGGGTAGTAGGTGTAGGTTCCGGTTTTCGGTGTGGCCACGTGGTATTGGCGGGAGAAGAACTCCAGTACGCCGGGTCCGGTCATGGGATAGCTATTGAGGGGGAGCACATCGAAGCGTCCCGCCTCGGCGTACCACAGGGCCTTCATCTCTTCGACCTTGTCGGGGTGTCGGGCCGCGAGATCGTGTGCTTCCGAGCGGTCGGCGTCGGTGTGGAACAGCTGCCAGGTGTCGGTGCCGAAATCGCCTCGACCGCTCATCGGACCGTGCTCGGTGACTGCTTTCCATCCCTTGTGCCAGATTCCCCGCTGGCCGAACATCTCGTAGTACTGCGTGACCTTGCGCGTCGGTGTGTCCGGATCGGCGTCGAAGCTGTATTTCATCGATATCCCCGGCAGCGGAGTCTGCTCGGCACCGGCCACGAATTTCGGCATCGGGACGCCGCAGCAGTCGAGGATGGTCGGGACGATGTCGGTGCAGTGGTGGTACTGGTGGCGCACCTGTCCGCGGGCGGAGATGCCGGCCGGCCAGGAGATCACTAGGGGATCGGCGATCCCGCCCTGGTAGGTGTAGCGCTTGAACATCCGGTACGGCGTGGAGAACGCTGCCGCCCACCCCGTCGGGTAGTGGTTGTATGTGTCCGGGCTGCCCAGTTTGTCGAGCAGCGGCAGGTTGTCCTCCATTCGGTCGGGATAGGAGTTGAAGATCTTGTTCTCGTTGACCGAACCGTTGGGGCTGCCCTCACCCGAGGCACCGTTGTCGGCGCAGTAGAAGACGATCGTGTTGTCGAGTTGTCCGGACTTGTCCAGGTAGTCGATGATTCGCCCCACTTGGGCGTCGGTGTACTCGGAATACCCGGCGAACACCTCCGCCATCCGGCAGAACAGGGACTTCTCCTCCTCCGACAGCGAATCCCACGGGCGGACCAGGTCCCCGGGGGTGAAGGTGCCCTCCGGCATCGGATTGAGCGGGGTGAGTTCCGTTCCGTCGGGCAGGATCCCGCGCTCGATCATCCGCGGCAGCACCCACTCCCGATACGCCTCGTAGCCGTCGTCGAAGACGCCTTTGTACTTGTCGATGTAGTCCTGTGGAGCGTGGTGCGGTGCATGGTTGGCACCCGGGCAGAACCACAGGTACCACGGCTTGTCCGGTTCGGTCTGCTTGCTGTCGCGGATGAACTCCAGAGCCTTGTCGGCCAGATCCTTCGACAGGTGGTACCCGTCCTCAGGCTGATACGGCTGAGCTGTGTAGTGGTTGTCCTCGGCCAGATCCGGATACCACTGGTTGGTCTCTCCGCCGATGAATCCGTAGAACCGGTCGTACCCCATCCCCAGCGGCCAGTTCTTCTTCGATGCCCCCATCGTCCACTCGTCCACCGGCACGTTGTGGTTCTTCCCGACCCAGAACGTGCTCCAGCCGGCGTCACGGAGCACCGTCGCCATCGGCGCGTTCTCCGGCGGAATGTGCGAGCTGTAGCCGGGGAAGCCGAGCGCGGTCTCGGAGATCGACGCGAATCCGTTCTGGTGATGATTGCGGCCGGTCAAGAATGTCGACCGCGTCGGCGAACACAGCGCGGTGGTATGCCACTGGGTGTAGGTCAGCCCGTTTTGCGCGAGACGATCCATCGTCGGCATCTGCACGCGGCCACCGTACGGGGACCAGGCAGCACACCCGGTGTCGTCGTATAGCACGACGAGGACGTTCGGCGCTCCCTGCGGAGCCTTCTTCGCGAGAAATGCGCCCCAGTCCTCGGTCGAATCCTTGACGTCGAGATTGATCGTGCCCTTGAACTGATGACTCATCACCTTGTCCCCTCGACCGCAGGCAACCCACCCATGACGTGTCCCACCGGACGCGTACCTGCCACGTTTCCCTCCGCACATGAACCTCGAATCACCCGCCACGGGTGAACCGGGCAACGCATCACTCCCCACCTGCACGCCACGGTGACTTCACCTGGTGAGGGTGAGGTGTCGAAGGAAAGGCCGCTCAATGCTGGAGAGGGCACCCTGTGATGGGCCCGAGATACGACGATGGGGTGCGGGACATCTGCCAGGCGACGTCTCCGATCCGGTTGGAGGGTGTCATGAATCAACAGAATCGCCGGACCCACCTGGACATCGAGTCGGCGCCGGGACGTCACCCGGCGATGCGCATCGCGGTGGGTGACATTTGGCTGGTCGCGCTCCCCGTCAGTGCAGATCTGAACGGCCCTCCTCGGAGACGGAGCGCAGGAAGAGGCTTCGGCGGGGTGTGGGGTCGTTACGGTGGCAAGGCATTGCTGGCGGCCGGTAACTCCGACGGCGCGTGCCTGGTGGTGGTCGCGTCCGAACGTTCGGATTAGTGTGGCGGTCCTCGCACCGACTCTGGTCGGTTACCGGAAGCAGTGGTTGCGCGCCGATGTCGTCGCGGGCCTGAGCGCGGGTGCGGTAGTCGTACCGCAGGCGATGGCGTACGCGACGATCGCGAACATGCCGGTGCAGATCGGCCTCTACACGTGCATGGTTCCGGTGGTCGTCTACGCGTTACTCGGCGGGTCGCGGACCGCGAGCGTCACCACGACCTCGACGATCGCCACCCTGACCGCGTCCACCCTGGTCGGCGCGGGGATCGCTGCCGGCTCCGACGACGCCCAGTCCGCACTGATGACCCTAACCCTCCTCGTCGGTGTGATCCTGTTGTCGGCCAGAGCCTTCCGGCTCGGTGCCATCATCGAGAACATCAGTGAGGCCACGCTGTCCGGGATCAAGGCCGGCGTCGGGTTGACGGTGGCAGCGAGCCAGCTTCCGAAGCTTCTCGGGGTGGCGTCCGACCCGGACGCCACCGGGTTCCTCGCAGTCGTGAGGTCGGTGCTGCGGCAGCTCGGCGACACGGATCCGGCGACGGTCATCCTGTCGATCGCATCGATCGCGGCGCTGTACGCGATGGCGAAATTCGTACCGCGGGTGCCCGGGCCGCTGGTCGTCGCCGCCGCCGGAATTCTTCTGGTCGCGTTCGCCGGCATCGACGATCGCGGAGTGGCACTGATTCCGGAGGTGCCGCGCGGGATTCCCGTTCCCGGTATCCCACCGCTCGCCGAGGTCGCCGCCCTGCTCCCGGGGGCGCTGGCAATCGCGGTCATGGCGTTCCTCGAGACGGTATCCGTCGCACGCGGGGTGCGCCGGGAGAACGAACCGCCGATCGACAGCGACCGCGAACTGCTCGCCAACGGCGCCGCATCCGTCGCCGGCGCCTTCTTCCACACGCTGCCGCCGGCGGGCGGTTTCTCGCAGACCGCGGTCGCGGTGCGGGCGGGTGGGCGCACACAGCTGGCGGGGCTGGTGACCGCGGCACTGGCCGTGCTCGTCGCCCTGTTCTTCGCCCCGGTGCTCAGCGATCTCCCACAGGCGACCCTCGGCGCGATGGTGGTCGTAGCCACGCTCGGCCTAGTCGACCTCCAGGCCTTCGTCCGGTTCTGGAAGATCGATCGCACCGAATTCTGGGTGGCGCTGGCGACGGCACTGGTCGGCCTCGGGGCCGGGCTCCTGCCCGCGGTCGCGGTCGGAGTGGCGTTCACGCTGTATCTCGTGCTCCGCGAGTTGAACCGACCACACGTGGTGCAACTGCAAAAGGATGCGCACGGGCAATGGCGGGCAGGGGACGAGGACGCCCCGACGGCGCCCGCCGACCCGCTGGTGCTGCGAGTGAACGTCGGCCTCTACACGGCGAACGTACGGGCGAACACGATCGCCATCCGTCAGCGCCTCGGCGTGGTCGAGGGCGGCGACCCGACGGTAGTTCCTCGCACCCTGATCCTCGACTGTTCACGACTGCAGAAGCTCTCGGTCACCGTCATGCGCAACTTCCTCGACCTCGACCGGGAACTGTCCGACGCCGGGGTGAGCACGTACTACGCGGAACTGCCGCCCTCGAACCTCGACACCGTGCGACGCACCGGACAGGGAACGTCATTCGAGGCGCAGGGCCGAATCTTCGCCACGATCGACGAGGCCGTCGCGGCGGCACACCCGTGATGCGTTCGGTCAGGTCGACGCGAGCCACGCCTGGGTTTGTTACTCGGCGATGGAGACGAGTCGGTTGTCACCGAGGTCGATGCCGACGAGATGGCTGTTGAAAACGGCAGGCACCTGTGCGCTCTTGGCCTCGGGGTGCGGCATTTCCCTCACGGTACAGAAACGACTTACGGGCGCCCGAGCGAGCCACTCCGCCCAATTTACATGTAACTCCGAGTGCACTACACTTCGGCAAAACCATTCACCCATGCATGGTTCGTTGATGTGGGACCGACGCGAGGAGTAAACCCATGGCAGACGCAGCTTTCGGCGCCGGCGTCACCGCGCCGATGCCTGAGTACCGATGACCCGCCACCCCGAGACGATCACGATCCGGACCCCGGAGCTGACGTTCGGCGCACTGACTTGGGGACCGAACGACGGCCCGCTCGCCCTTCTCCTTCACGGCTTTCCGGATTCGGCCGGTACCTGGCGCCACCTCGGGCCGCAGCTCGCCGACCGGGGATGGCGGGTGGTCGCCCCGTACAACCGTGGATACGCCCCCACCGAGGTCCCGGCCGACGACAGTTACCAGCTGGGCGGGCTCATCGGGGACGTCACCGACCTGCACGACGCGCTCGGCGGCGACGACCGGGCGGTCGTGGTCGGGCACGACTGGGGTGCGGCGATCGCGAGCGGGGTCGCGCACCGCGCCCCGGACCGATTCGCGGCGGTCGTGCTGCTGGCGGTGCCCCCGTTGCCCGCGGTACGCGCGGTGTTCTGGCCGCCGCGGCCACGCAACGCCCCCTTGATCTTCCGCCAGTTGCCGCGCAGCTGGTACATGGCCGCCGCACAGATTCCGGGACTCCCCCGCCGCTTCGGGGAACGACTGATCCGCATCCTGTGGCGGCTGTGGGCGCCGGGATACGACCACCGGTCCGATCTGACGGCCGCACTCGCGGCGATACCCGACGCCGATCATCGCCGGGCCGTGTTCGCGTATTACCGCGCCCTGTGGAATCCGTTCTACCGCATCGGCAAGTACGCCGAGGAGCAACGGTCC
The DNA here is from genome assembly GCF_042674125.1 of Rhodococcus sp. NPDC056960. Taxonomy (NCBI): domain Bacteria; kingdom Bacillati; phylum Actinomycetota; class Actinomycetes; order Mycobacteriales; family Nocardiaceae; genus Rhodococcus; species Rhodococcus sp. NPDC056960. The sequence goes on from NZ_JBHURF010000014.1 coordinate 259,655, forward strand.
GCGTTCGGCCGGGCACGGGTGCGCACCCTGTACCTGCACGGCGCGACGGACACCTGCGGGGTGGTCGACCTCGGAGCGCGGGCCGGCGCCGTCCTGCCCGCCGGCAGTCGCACCCACATCGTGCCCGCGACCGGGCACTTCCTCCACCTCGAAGACCCCGACACCGTGGGCGCACTCGTCACCGACTTCATCGGCACCGCGCCTCTCGACACCAGGAGCACCCATGGCCTTCGCCTCTAGGAAATCCAGCCCACCGGTCGACGTGATCGACCCCGGCCCGATTGCCCTGCGCGCCAGGCACGTCGAGTTCGACCTGTCTGCCAGCCCGCTCCACTGGATCCCCGGGCACCCCGTCGCCTCCCACGCGGTCAGCGCCTACCATCTGCTGTTCCCGGAGGTGGAGCGGTTCTTCATCACCGCTTTCGAGGAGGCACTCCCCCTCGTCGAGGACGACCGGCTGCGCGAAGACATCCTCGGATTCATCGGACAGGAGTCCATTCACGCCGACGCCCACGACCGTGCCATCCGCGACTTCCTGCTCACCCACGGGATCGACGCCACACCCGTTGTCGCCCAGACACAGTGGATCCTGCGGAAGTCGATGGGACCACGCGCGCTGGCCGACCCCACCGCGCAACGGCAATACCTGATCGAGCGCCTGGCGATCGTCGCGGCACTGGAGAACGTCACCGCGTTCCTCGGCCACTACGCACTGAACAACACGTGGGACGAGTTCGGCGCCGACCCGAACCTCACCGACCTGCTGCGCTGGCACGGGGCGGAGGAGATGGAACACCGCAACGTCGCCCATGACGTCGCGCTGTATTTCGACCCCTCGTACCGGCGTCGGCTGCGTGCCATGGCGGTCACGGTGCCGGTCACCGTGCTGCTGTCGGCACGGTGCATGTGGTTCCTGATCACCTCCGACCCACGCGCCCCGCGCTCGCGGCTGAGGACCGTCCGCGACATCCTGCGCGGCGGCCGACTGGGCCTGCTACCGACCTGGCGGGAGGTCCTGGGCGCGATGACCGGATACCTCCGTCCGTCCTACACCCCCGAACAGACCGGGTCCATGAGCCAGGCGCTGGCGTACCTCGCGCAGATCGACACCCGGACGGTGACGCCGTGACGCGCCTGCCCACCGGCATCCGACACCACCGCGAGGATCGGCTGGTGAAGGCGATCGATCGACTCTCGGACCGGTATGTGCAACTCCTGCACCGCATCCCCGTCCCGGACCGTCGCGCGCCCGCAACGCCGACCGTCGTCCCCGTCGTGGTGACCGACCGCACGGTCGTCACCGCGGACGGCGACGTCGTCAGCCTGCGCCTCGAACCGACAGCGGGCCAACGGCTTCCGGCCTGGTATCCCGGTGCCCACCTCGACCTGACGCTGCCGTCGGGGCGGGTCCGCCAATACTCGCTGTGCGGGGACCCCGCCGACCCGAGCCATTACCGCATCGCGGTCCGGCGCATCCCCGACGGCGGTGGGTCCCAGGAAATCCGCGACGGTGTCCGGGTCGGCACCGAGCTGCGCACCCGCCCACCCCGCAACGCCTTCCCCCTCGCCCTCGGCGGTCACACCTTCCGGCCCCGCGCGGTCCGGTTCGTCGCCGGTGGCATCGGCATCACACCGATCCTGCCGATGGTCACCGCCGCCGACCGGCTCGGCGTCGAGTGGTCGCTGCTCTACACCGGCCGCACCCGCGACTCACTCGCGTTCCTCGATCGGCTTACCGACTTCGGCAACCGGGTGCGGGTGCGCTGCGACGAGGACGACGGCATCCCCTCCGCCGCCGACCTCCTCGGCGACCTCCCGGACTCGTCCAGCGTCTACTGCTGCGGTCCGGCCCCGATGATCGAGTCGCTGCGCACCGTCCTCGCCCCGCGCCGCACGATCGGGCTGCACTACGAACGATTCTCACCCCCACCGATCGTCGACGGCGCCCCGTTCGAGGTTCAACTGGCCGACGGCACCGTGCTCGACGTCCCCGCCGATCGCAGCGCCCTCGACGTGCTCCGGGAAGTGCGCCGCGACGTCACCTACTCGTGCCGGCAGGGCTTCTGCGGCAGTTGCCGCGTCCGGGTGGTCGCCGGGACCCCGGATCACCGCGGCCGGGCACTGTCGGACCGGGACCTCGAAGAGGGAGCGTTTCTACCCTGTGTGTCCCGCAGCGCCGCCGGTCGGCTCGTCCTCGACCTCTGACCGGTCGCCGTCGGGCCGGCGCAGGGTGGTGTCGAACAACTCGGCCCACCGGGCGACCACCCCGGCGCGTCGTGCGGCGTCGTCGCCGAGGAAACTCGCCAGGCCCAGTCCCCGCGCCGAATCCAGGAACGCCTGAATCGTCGTCCGCACCGCCTCGTCACGCGGATCGACACCGAGCAACTCGGCGGCGGCGAAGAACGCTTGCCTGCCCATCTGTTCCTCCATCGCCGCGACCTTCGGCCGCAGCACGGGATCGGCCGACGCGGCGACGCACAACTGCAGCGTGGCCCCGAACAGTGGTCCCAGATGCAGCTCGACGAAACCCTCCACCACCGCCCGGGTTCGCCCCGTACCGGTAGGGAATGTTGCCGCGCGGCTACGTAATTCGACCAACCGCGTCTGTGCGACATGCTCGATCGCGGCCTCGAACAACCCGTTCCGGTCACCGAAGTAGTGCTGGACCGTGCCCCGGCTCACCCCGGCCCGGTCGGTGACCACCGTGACCGTCGTGTCGCGCCACCCCAGCTCGGCCAGACACTGCACCGCCGCGTCGAGCAGCTTCAACCGCGTCGCCACGCCCCGCTCCTGCTGCGGGTCACGCGCCCTGCCGGTACTCGTCGTCACACCGAGCCACTCTGCACGCGGACGACCGTCCGATCAAGCCGTCCGTTCAGCCCCGGTCGCGTTGGCCCGCGGCGGACTGTGCACGTGCGGCCGACGACGGTGTCGGCCCGAGTGTGGCGAGTGCGCCCGCGGTGAGCATCACGATGCCCTCGACGGTGTGGACGACGTTGCCGAAAGTGTCGACGGCCATCATGCCCAGCACGTGATAGCCGCCGGTGAAACCGAGTGCGGCGACGATCAGGTAGAACGGCCCGCACAGCCGCAGATAGGTCACTGCGCGCACACGGCGGGTCGCGAGGACGAGCCCGGCCAGGCCGGTGAGTAGATGGAACAAGGCATGCCAGCCGTTCACCGTGACCGGGATGAACCCGAGGAAATCAATGGTGCACGAGTGCATCGACCCGCCGAACGCCATGTCCGGGTAGATGCCGAAGGCAATCACCCCGTTCGCGGTGAACCACGCCCCGAACAAAAACGCCACGAACTGCACAGGGGTGTCGAAGACCGCGTGAACATATCGCAGCGCCCCGGCACGAAAAGGAACGAACAGCACGTCACGACCGCCTCTCGGGTTGCGCCCGGAACAATTCCACCCGGGAGCGAGCAGCGATCGTCATAGCTGGATGCCTTTCCATATATGTAACTATTAGTTACATATACTGTCATTCATCGGCGAGGGTGGCAAGACCTTGACGAATCAGACACCACGACCCGAACGCCACAATCCGAGGACGTGCCGGGTATCAACACAGTTCGATGAACACGACGCGATGAATCCCTCGCCATCTCGAAGCGATCGCGACACACACCTCGAACACGAGTCCGCAGTCCACGTCAGGGGTGTGGATCTCGCAGTGCCGCAGTCGTGGCCGGGTTCTGGCCTGCGCTGGACACGCGGTGCAGGGCCGTGCGGCATGTGTCGACAATGCCCCTGAAGGAGGGTTTTTCGACACGCGTTGTCGAGGCGATGGTGCGAAGCTCAGCCGGGTCCTCGTGTGTCGCCCGATCCGGGATCGGGTATGCGGCCGCCCGTTCCTGGTTCTCCGGACAGATCACCCTCCTGCTTCTTCATCGCCGCCGCGAGCGCGCGCGTCCGCTCGGTGGCTTTCTCGTTCACGCTTCGCTCTCGGGTCGGGGGCGGTGCCGCGCCGAGAACGCTCACGGCGGTCCACACCAGCGTCCCGACCAACCCGAGTCCGATTGCGGCGCCAGGACCTGGACGCAGAACCGGCAGGTCGTCCCTCATGTTCAATGCGGCAGGACAGCTGTCAGGATGCGTGATCTCAAAGGATCGATTCTCGTCCAGCCGGGAGACTGGAAGGTCCTCAATCCGCTCAATTCGGACTCCCTGTCCGGCTACCCGAGCATCTGGCCGTCGGCGTCGGCGAGTTTGCCGCGCAGGTCCGCCAGGGTCTTGGTCAGTAGCCGGGACACCGTCATCTGCGAGACTCCCACCCGCGCGGCGATCTGCGACTGGGTCATGTCGCCGAAGAAGCGCAGGACGAGGACGGTCCGCTCGAGGTCGGGAAGGGATCTCAGGAGGGGCTCGAGGATCACGTGGTCCTCGACGTGGGCGAGGGACGGGTCGAGTTCGCCGATCGTCTCCGACAACGGACGCTCGTTCTCGCCGAGCGGGAAGTCGACCGACAGGGTGCTGTAGGCGTCGGAGACCCGGAGTCCCTGCGCCACGTCGTCTTTGTCGATTCCCAGAGTCTCCGCCAATTCGCTTGCGGTGGGCGCCCGTCCGAGGGTGGTGGTGAGTTCGGTGGTCGCTTTGGCGAGGCAGAGGTGCAGTTCCTGCATGCTGCGCGGCACCCGCATGGTCCAGCCGGTGTCCCGGAAGTGGCGGCGCACCTCGCCGGTGATCGTCGGCACGGCGTACGACAGGAAGCTCGTCCCGCACCGGCCGTCGAACCGGTCGATCGCTTTGACCAGGCCGAGCCGGGCCACCTGGATCAGGTCGTCGAGCGGTTCTCCCCGGCCGTGGAACCGCCGGGCGATGTGCTCGGCGAGCGGCAGGCACCGCTCGATCAGCCGCTGCCGCAGTACTCCGCGGCGGGGGTCGGTGGCCGCGAGCTTGCCGAGGGCCGCACATTGCGTGGGCACGTCCCGGTAGTGGTCCGGCTCGCGACGTCCGGTGTTCGGTCGCGGCTGCCGTCGTTCTTCTCGCGGCGGGGCGGCGACGGGCTTCGGGCGATGCGGCGGCTTCGACTGCGTGGGGATGGCTCGGATGTCGAGCGAGGGTTCGACGAGCGGGATGGTCGCAGTCATGGCTCTACCCTTCTCGGATCGGCCGTCATCGGCTAGAGGCGCCGCTATTCGACGAGCGCGGGGGACGTGTCGGTGGCCTCGTCGGCGAACATCGCCTCGATCCGGGCCTTGATCTCCTCGGTGCTCATCGTTGCTCCGCCTCGCGCGGCAGTGCCGGTGGTGGAGGTGTGGGATGCGAAGTGGGCGGGCATGAACGCGATGTCCTGTCGTGAAGGGGGAATGGTCGCGGGAGCGTGGGCCGATCAGGTCGGCAGGGACGAGAGCAGGGTCAACGCGCTCAGGGCCAGCGTGGCGATCAGGCCACCGGCGATCGCTCCGCCGCTGCCGGCGCCGAGAACGAGGACGTCGCCGTCGTGGGGAGTGGTCTGCAGGTCGTGGGTGGACATCTGTTCTCCTTCGTGCGAGCTCGGCGTGAGAACTAATCTGCGTTGGCGAATATAGATTTGTTCTACAGAGGTCGGGCGGGAAGTTCAAGCCGAATCGGCAAGATTGTGGGTCTGGCCCGAAGCGTCGACTCGAATCGAGTGCCGGACCACAGGAAGAGTGACGGCGGAGGGTACGGCGGTGCGCGCATTCCAGGAGAGAACCTGCGCCCCCCGCGCCACATTGTGTCCCCCACACCTTGCTAAGGTTGATGCGCCCTGAGAAGAAGGGAGTCCCGGTGACGTCTTCCCCGATGCTGCTTCGTTCGCAGCGAGGTGTGTACGGGATCTCGGTCACGTCGGAGCTGACCGGTATCGGACCGCAAACGCTGCGCCTGTACGAGCGGCGCGGGTTGATCACGCCCACCCGGACGGGCGGCGGAACCCGCCGCTACAGCGAGGACGATGTTGCGCGCCTCCAGAAGATCACCGAACTCGTCGCCGCCGGAGTCAATCTCCTCGGCATCGGCCAGATCCTCCGGCTCGAAGCCGAGAACGCGGCCCTGGCGGCGCGCAACGCCGAACTCGAGGAACTCGTCCGATCCGAAGTCCCGGACCGCGCCTGAGCGGCGCAGTCCCGGTTATCTCGCGGACTGGTCGTCGGCGGGTGTGAACTCGTCGAACGAGACGTCGGCCGACTGCCACTTACCCTGGGCCCGAACGTCGGCGAACGCGAGGTCGAATGCGTCGACCAGCCACCCGTGCCCGGCGGTGGCCAGCAATTCGTCGGACGTGCCGTCCGTACCGCCCTGGAACAGGCTGACCCGCCACTCGGACGCGTCCTCGGCGCTGTCGTCGAGTCCGTCGGCGGCGTTGGATGCGAGAAGGTACCGGTTGAACTCGAAGTCCACCCGGATCGCATAGCCCGCACCGGTGTTGACCACATTCGCCGGCCGTTGGGTGGCCGCGGCGAGCGCGGTCAGCGCGTCGCGGTACCGGTCGGTGTGTTCCTGCGTGCGGGGCACCGTCTTCTCGTCTCTCGCGCAGAGGCCGTGGCGATGGGAGGCCACGACACCTCCACGAACCCGGCCCGGGGCGGCGTTCGTGTTCGGTTCGGATCCGAGATTACGTCACGCGCACGTTCCCGCCGCCGCAGACCAGGCATGAGGGGCGCGAGCCGCAAAATCTATATCTGTCGTTGCAGATTCATTTCGTTCATGTGATACCAGCAGAAGGGAGCCCGTTGTGACCATCGATGCGGCCGCCACAGTGCTCAATGCGAAGCTGCGCGGAATCGTGCGTGATGATGAGTGGATGCGGACGAAGTTTCACGATCAGCTCGACGCACTGTTCGACCAGCTCACCGCGATGTGCCGGCTGGCCGGTGACGCCGTCACGACGGCCACCGACGCCCTCAGCGCGGCCGACCTGACCCTGGCCGAGAAGGTCTTCGGCCTCAACGAGCGGATCGGCGCCCTGCGCGGGCCGTGTGAGGACCAGGCGATGGCCCTGCTGGCGTTGCAGGCGCCCGTCGCCCGGGATCTGCGGCAGGTCGTCACCGGCGTGTTCCTGGTGTCGGACCTGAGCCGAATGGGTGATCTCGCCGAACACATCGCCGACAGCGTGCGCCGGAGACACCCCCACTATGTAGCGCAGGACCGGACGCAGCATCTTCTCATCTCCATGGGACGCCTCGCCGGCGTACTCGCCACCGCCGCCGCCCTGGTGCTGCAGACCCGCGACCCGGCCCTGGCTCTCGCGCTCGATGTCACCGACAACGGCCTCGATGACCTCCATCGCGACGTTCTCACGTTGATCCAGGAACCGGGCTGGGGCGGCAGCACCATCGAGGCCGTCGACGCTACCCTGCTGGGCCGCTTCTTCGAACGTTTCGGCGACCACTGCGTCGAGGTCGGCCGGCGGGTCATCTTCCTCGCGACCGGACAACAGCTGCCCCAGTAGGTCCGCCAGGCGACGCTGCGCCGAACCTGCCGGCAGAGCGACGGTGGCAGCAGGGTTCGACTCTGTCGTCGTCGATCGGCGGCTCGTGGTGGCGGCACGGACTTTTGGTGGTCCACCCCCCGGGCTTCGAGGCCGTCTCGCCGCTGATCGAGCGGCGCCACCCCGAACGTCGCGCTTCCCGAGCACACTGACAGCCTCCGATCTCCGCGGGAGCCGACCGTCTGGTCTGGTTGCGCGGTTGACGCGGGCCCGCCCGGGTATCCCCCTGGTGCGGGGTGCATCACGACGCCTGCCGGGCTCGCTCGTGCACTGCGGGGTGTGTGCCGACGGGGTCGGTGACGAGGGCGGACGCGGGTCGAAGGCCAGGAAAATTGCAGAAGCGGGCGGAAATCACCGGTGAGGCGCTGCTCTTCGCGGCGGCGACGGAATTCATCCGTGTCGGTTACGCGCATGCCCGGCTGGACACCATTGTCACCGGTGCGAATGTCAGCAGGGGCGCGTTGTACGACCATTTCGGTTCCAAGGACGAACTCGCCCGCGCGGTCATCGAGGCGGGCAGCACCCGTTTCCGGATCGCGTGCAGACCCCTTCTCCAGGCACCGGTTCCGGCGTTCGACGCGCTGATCGGCATCTCGTGTCTGTTGCTCGATCCGGCCGTCACCGACGTCACGTTTCAGGCGACGTTCCACCTGCTCACCGAACACCCGGACCGTCCCGGCGGCAACCCGACCCTGCTGGCCACCTGGTTATCCGACTACCGCGAACTCGCCCGCCGCGCCCTCGCCGAGGGCGATCTGCGCGCCGAGGACCCCGACACCATCGCGTCGCTGCTGGTGGACACCTTCGTCGGGGTTTACCTGCTGTCCGCCGTCACCGGCCGGGTCGATGATCTGCCCGCCCGTCTGACCGGGGCCTGGGGACTGCTGCTGCCCGGCCTGGTCGAGCCCACGAGACTCGACCACTTCCGGCGCCTCGTCACCCGGCACGTGGCGCGGGCTCGCGGCCGCGGCCCGGCATCACCGCTGTCGGCATCACCGTGTAGCCCACGCCAGCCGAACAACGGAAAGCGGCCGGCCCCGCTGACCCGCCCGCGCCGACAGGGCGAGCCGCCGACGGTCATGCACCACTAGGGTTCTCCACCACGTCTTTGAACCGTTTCATGTCGTCCTTGACGCGATGGTCGAGGACACCGACGCGGCCGGCGACGAACTCGGTGAAGGTGGCGGGGTCGATGTCCATGTCGGCGGTCCCGTCGAGGCAAACCTGGCGTGGACGAGCAGGCCGCCGGATCGTGTCCGGCGACGGCCCTGGTGGCCGCCGTCACCGAGAGCGGGTTTCCGCAGTTCGAGAGGAAGGCTTGGTCGGTCCGGGCCGCGTCGACCCTCCGTGGTTCCGGCGCACTGTTCCGGAGTGCCGACGATCGGGTAGCCGCGACGGTTGGTGGCGGAGCATTTCGATCAGCAGTACAAGGAACGGTTCGGCGAGTCACCGTCGGACACGATGCGTCGCTGACCGGACGATATCGGGGCGCGCACTCTCCACGCCGCTCCTCGGCGCGGTGCGGAATGGCTCGGTGTCCGGGACAGGTAGCGGTTCCTCGCCCCTCGCTCGTCGAGACCCCGCGATGTGAGCACATTCGCGCAAAAGGGGATGCCCGGGCGCATGGTCCCCGGAACCCCGGGGACCGATATCGGGTGGCGGGTATCCGCTGGCAGCGCGTGAGGCATCAGTTTTTCCTGGTTGCGGCACGACTGAAGTCAGCGAACCGGGCCAGGTACAGGCGCGACGAAGCGGGTATCCGGTACGCAGGCCGATCCACGCGAGGGAGGACACACCATGCCGCGGTCATCGATCAAGGACGAAAAGGTGTACCAGGAAGTACGGAAGGATGGTGCGTCGAAGGAGAAGGCGGCGCGGATCGCGAATACGGCCGCCAAGCGGGGCCGGTCCGGTACCGGCCGCAAGGGCGGTAAGTCCTCGTCGTACGAGGACTGGACCGTCGACGAGTTGAAGAAGAAGGCGAAAGAGGTCGGCCTGTCGGGGTATTCCTCCAAGAGGAAGGGTGAACTGATCGACGCGCTGCGCAACCACTGAGTCAGCATCCGCAGCAGCGCCCATCGCCCCTACCGGCAGCACCACCTCAGCCTCCCGGACCCGTCCGCGGTCCAGAGCATGCCGCCGTCCGTGAGGAACCGGATGCGGCAGGTGACCCGCCGCCACCGTGACCTGTGCGGAGGCGCGAGCATGCGAATCCGGCCCGGTTCAGGCTCGACACCACGCCACCCGGTCTCCGCAGGAAGGCGACGGAGTAATCCCGGACGGTAAGCCGGACACATCCGGCCATGACGGGCGCCCGCCCGGCACCTCGGTGCAGTGGCTTCACGCTGTTGCCGTTCACGTCACCACGGAAGATTCGGAGATTGAACCGGTTGCTGCGCAATGCCTCTCGGTCCGAGCCCGCTTGTTGTGGGTGTGCGCGCCACCCGCAATGCCTCGAGCGCATGATCTTCACCTCCACCGTCGCCGTCCTCATATCCCTTCTGCCTCGCGGCGCCGACTGGTTTCCGGACGGTCAGGGGACAGATTCGTCCCGATGCGGTAGCGGTGGGAGGTTCACTCCCGCCGGGTGAGGCGCGGGCGTGTCGGTTCGGCCAGTGTGGACAGCGCCGACGAACACGCACCGCCGACCGTCCTTCATGAACATGGGTAGCTGCTGTCGCCGGCGGGAGACTCGACCGGACAAGGAGCCCACCATGACGTCGTGGACCGGGCCGACAATGTCAGGTATGCGTTCCGGATCGGCGGTGTCCTCTCGGAGAAGATCGTGGCGGCCTTTCCCGAACTGCAGGTCGGCGATCGGACCACCGGGGAGACCACCACCCTGTACGGGCGGATCGACAGTCCCACCGACCTGCGCGGCATGCTCGCCCGGTTCGACGCCCTCGGGCTGACCGTCCTCGAGATGCGGCGACTGAACTGACCTCACCCCATATCCTTCGGCACGGCGGACATCGCCGGTCCGGCGACGCCATCGCGTCCATCCCGTTCGACGGCGGTTTCGCGGGTCGGTGCAGGCCTCACGCATCGTGTCGATGCCCCCGCGGGCGGCGTGAATCGGGGCACAGGTCCAGATGCTCACCGGGTGGGGACATCCGGTGGGTCGGGCAGATCGAGGCCGAGGACGTAGTCGAGCCATATCAGGGTGTCGGTGAGGAGTTCCGCGCGCCAGTACGGGTCGGGATGAGCGGTGGCGGCGGCGAGTTGCCGTCGCCCCTCGGCGGTGTACTCGGCCAGAAACGCCGACATGATCGAGAGCACCCACCTTCCGGACGCCGGTAACGCGTCCAGATCGACGGTGCTGCCGTCCTGCCCCCGCACCTCCAGAATGAACATCTCCCCCGGACCGACCGCGCCGAGACGCGCGAGCACCACCTCGACGATCGACCGGACGACCCATTCCAGCACGGTCGCATACGACGGCGAGGTATCGCCGGCGCCCGGGCTGGGCCGGGTGCACAACAGGGAGATTTCGCGGGAGAGGTGGTCGATGTCGCGGTCGGCGGCCAGTCGCAGCAACCTGCCCCCCATCGTGGCCGTGGCCCCGTCGGCGCCGCTTGTGCCCATAACTATCGGATTCCCCGCGACCCTGCACAGCACACCGGGTATCGGTGCCCCGCGCTGCAGCCAGACCTCTCGCGAACCGCCACCCACTCGGTGCCGGACGAGGCCGCCCCGCCGCGCGCGACCGACACGTTGCCGGACCCCACGGTCGCGCGTGACCCGGTCACGGAAATCGGCGTCTTCCTGTTCGACGAGGTCAGCCCTGCCCGTCCGGCTTCTGTGTCACCACGAAGTCATACGCCGCGAGCGGTCCGAGCAGCTTCATCTCCACCCGGCCGTCCCAGTTCTCGGCGAGTTGCCCGACGGCCTTCTCGAGCTCGTCCTGACGCTCGACGTCGGCGAGCACCGCCACCTGCACCGCCTCCACCTCGTGCGTGGGGTCGCGCATGTTGACGGACTCGACGAGATCCTCGAGCGCCTCGAGTGTCTTGCGGGTGTCCTCGTCGCGTTTGGCGACGATCGCGTTGCTCACCAGCTCACCCAGGGCCATCCGCGCGTCCCGGCCGGCGTCCTCCGACTTGTCGCGGATCGCGTCCCGCAGTTGCGCGGCCTGGTCGCTCTCGTCGATGATCTCCCGCAGAATCGCCTTCTCCACGTACCGACCCTTGACGACGTACTGGGCCTTACCCTCCAATTGCTCGAGGGCGGACGCGAACTCGTCCGCATGCGCCGACAACAGTTCCTCCTTCACAGCGTCGGCGTCGCTGAGCACCGCACCGAACCGCAGCGGCAGCACCGGCGCCACCCGGGCCGTCCCGTCCAGCACGTCCGCATGGGCCTGCAGGTCCTCGGGTGTGCCGAGGGCGCGGTCGACCGACAGTTCACTGACCAGCGCCGCGATCTCACCCTGCGCGACCACGCTCACCGTGCCGTCCGCGACGCCGGTCGCGTCCTGTTCGGGTTCGAGGTCTGCGGGGACGATGCCGTAGACGTACACCCCGGTGGTCTTCTTCTTCTCCCCCGCACCTGCCTTGTCGGCCTTCTCCGATGCGGCCATCACCTGTCACCTCGAGTCGACTTGCGCGACACTCGTTCCCGTTCCGGTTCTTCCTCTTCGTCGTCGCCGCCGAGGAGGCCGCCGAGCTTGTCCCCCGCCGCTTCGAGTGCCCCCTTCGTCTTGTGCTCCGAGCCGCCCGAGACGATTTCGGACAACCCCTTCGGTTCACTACCGATCTCCAGCCGGTTCACCGCCTCCGCGAACCGCAGGTAGGTGTCGACGCTCGCGACGACGACGCGGGCGTCGATGGTCAGCAATTCGATGCCGACCAGCGAGACCCGCACGTACGCGTCGATCACGAGGCCCTTGTCGAGGATGGTGTCGATGACGTCGGCGAGACTGCTCGAGCTGGGTCCACCTGCCGTAGTCATGCCGATGCTCCTCTCCTGCGCCGCGCAGGTGCCTTCTTCGTCGCGGCCCCGGTCGACTTCGTCCCGCTACGGGTCGACTTCGCGGCGGTCCGCGTCGACTTTGCCGCGCCCCGAGTCGACTTTGCCGCGCCCCGAGTCGACTTCGCGGCCCCGGTGGACTTCGCCGCGCCCCGAGTCGACTTCGCGGCCCCGGTGGACTTCGCCGCGCCCCGGGTCGACTTCGTGGCCCCGGTGGACTTCGACGCGGTCCGGGTGCGCTTTGCCGGAGTCCGAGTCGACTTCACGGCGGCCTTCTTCGCGGCGGCCTTACGGGGACGACGCCGAGGTGGTTCGGGCTCCTCCTCCGCCTCGTCGGGTTCCTCGCCGCTCTCGCCCTCATCGGTCTCGTCGCTGGATTCTTCGCTCTCGCCCTCGTCCTCCGGTTCTTCGTCCTCGGGTTGTTCGTCCTCGTACTCGGCGGTGTCTTCGCTCTCGCCCTCGTCCTCCGGTTCTTCGTCCTCGGGTTGTTCGTCCTCGTACTCGGCGGTGTCTTCGCTCTCGCCCTCGTCCTCCGGTTCAT